>DASXIG010000124.1:0-8590 GCA_036498105.1 Xanthobacteraceae bacterium
AATGCATTCGACCGCTCCCAATCGGAGACGTGCACTACGCAATGGTCAAAGGTGATCGGCATGCCCATGAGTCACCCCTTTGCCCGCAGCAGCCGGCCGCGTTCGCGCTCCCAGCTCCGCTTCTTTTCCGTTTCCCGCTTATCGTGCAACTTCTTGCCTCGTGCGAGTGCAAGCTCGACTTTGGCGCGGCCCTTCTCGTTGAAATAGAGCTTGAGCGGGACCAGAGTCATTCCCTCACGCTCGACCGCACCGATGAGCTTGTTGATCTGCCTGCGGTGAAGGAGAAGCTTCCGCACCCGCTTGGGGGCATGATTGAAACGCCCGCCCTGGAGATATTCGGGGATATTGGCATTGACGAGCCAGATCTCGCCTCCGCGGGAATCGGCGTAGGATTCGGCGATCGTTGCCTTGCCCTGGCGCAGCGATTTCACCTCCGTTCCGGTAAGTGCAATGCCGACCTCGAGTGTCTCCCCGATCTGGTAGTTGAAGCGGGCTTTGCGATTGTTCGCGACCACGCGCGCATTGCCCTCGCCCTCCCGTTTTGCCGTCATCGCGCTCCCCGGTACTGCGTGTGGGGCGCATCGTGAAGCGAGCTCATTTTCGTTCCGATTTCAAAAGGTCGCGAATCTCCGTGAGCAGCTGCTCTTGTTTGGTCAGGGCCGGCGCCTTCGCAGCCTCGGAATGCAGCAGCCGGTTCATCAGCTTGACCACCCAGAACAAGACCCACGCGATAATGATGAAATTGATCAGGATCGTCAGGAAACTTCCCCAAGCTAGCACCGCACCCTGCTTTTTAGCCTCGGCCAACGAGGTCGCCGTCACTTTCGAGGATAGCGGGATGAAGTAGCTCGAGAAATCCAGCCCTCCAGTCACCGCACCGATGATGGGGGTGAGGATGTCAGCGACCAACGAATTCACAATTGCGCCGAACGCCGCACCGATCATCACGCCAATGGCGAGATCGACGACATTCCCGCGCAACGCAAATTTCTTGAATTCCTCGATCATCACGGCCTCCGCCCACTTAGAGGCAATGCCATCTTGGCGATGAAGACAGGAAAATGCGGTAGCAGGCAGAGTTCACCGCCTGCACTTAGCCCAAATTGGCCCGAAGGAGGCTAATTTACCAGCCCGGCGTGAACCATTGCTTCGCGCACTGCCGATTTGGTCTTCTCGGCCAGCGGCACCATCGGCAGCCGAACCGTTTGCGCGCATTTACCGAGCACGGACAAGGCATATTTTGCCGGCGCCGGATTTGTCTCTATGAACAATGCGGTGTGCAGCGGCATCAGCTTGTCCTGCAAGGCAAGCGCGGTGGCATAATCGCCGTTAAGGCAGGCGTGCTGGAATTCCGCGCACAGCCGTGGCGCTACATTCGAGGTCACAGAAATACAGCCGTGCCCGCCATGGGCCATGAAGCCGAGCGCGCTCGCATCCTCGCCCGAGAGCTGGTTAAAACCGACTCCCATGGCACTACGCTGCTGCGACACTCGAACCACGTTCGCCGTAGCGTCCTTCACGCCGGCGACATTGTCGAGCTCGAACAATCGCTTCATTGTCTCAACAGACATATCGATGACGGACCGAGCGGGAATGTTGTAAATGATGATCGGAATGCGAATAGTGTCGTTAATGGCCTTGAAATGCTGATAGAGGCCTTCCTGGGTCGGCTTGTTGTAGTACGGGGTCACCACCAGCACGGCGGCTGCGCCGCACTCTTGCGCGTGCTGCGCAAGCTCGACAGCTTCGATCGTGCTGTTCGAGCCGGCCCCTGCGATCACGGGAACGCGTCCTTGGACCTGCTCCACACACCATTCTACCACTTGGCGGTGCTCGTCATGGGAGAGCGTCGGGCTCTCGCCGGTGGTGCCGGCCGGTACGAGACCGTCGGTGCCCTCCGCGATCTGCCAATCAATGAGACCGCGGAACGCCCGCTCGTCCACCGAACCGTTGCTGAAAGGGGTGACGAGCGCGGTGAACGAGCCCTGGAAGCTCGTCTTGACTGTCATGATACGATCCTCTGAGCGGCTCGACTCTGCCCTGCGCTGAGGAGCCCGTTCCATTTTTACCGGGAACCCGGCTGACTTGAAAGCCCCGTGCGCGCATGATCGCCCCCTTTTTGCCGTGGTCGGGGTTGATGGTCTATTTTGGTGGAATTAGCTATTTGTCAATTCTATCAACGGAATAAAGATCGCTGGAACGCGAAGCGATCGCTACAGGTCCTGCTGATGGGTTACGCCCCCTTGCGAGCTCTAACCGGTCTGGTGGCGGCCGGCGTGCTCACCGCGACTGTAGTGACGGCTGCGGGGGAGGCGGTACCCCTTCCCAAGCCGCGGCCTCAGGATTCGGCAACCAACAAGACACAGACAGGGAGCATCCCGGCTGCGGCAGTGCCGCCAACAAGCAGTCAGTTTCCTCGCTTTGCTGCTGCCGTCACAATGTCCACGTCATCGGGCGATCTTGCAGCCCTCAAGGAAGCGATCACGGCGGCACGCAGAGGCAACAGCTCACGCGCAGCCGAGCTGCAGGGAACCATCGGCGATCCGCTCGCACGCAAGGTGGTGGAGTGGAGCATTCTGCGCAACGACGATAGCGAAACTATTGAACTTGCGCGGTACGCCGCCTTCATTGCTGAAAATCGGAGTTGGCCCGCCGCCGGCCTGCTGCGGCGACGCGCGGAGGCGGCGATGTGGTCCGAGCGGCCGGATCCGGCTGTGGTGCGCTCCTACTTCGGAAAGGAAAGGCCCACGACCGCGAAGGGAAAGTTCGCGCTGGCACGCGCGCTTTTGCTGCAAGGAGACCGGTCCAGTGCGCAAGCCCTGGTGCGCGACGCATGGCGAAACGACGCCTTCGGAAATGATCTCGAGACGCCCGCGCTCGACGTGTTCGGCGACCTGATCGGCCCGGCCGATCACAAAGCCCGCATGGACATGCGACTTTATGCCGAGGACTCGGAGGGAGGCCTGCGCTCCGCCAATCGCGCCGGAGGCAACGCACCTGCCATCGCCAGAGCGAGAATTGCCGTCATCAGGAAAGCGGGGAATGCCAAGGCGCTGCTCGAGGCAGTGCCCCCGGATGCCCGGCGCGACGTGAGCTACATTTTCGGCCGCGTGCAACTTCTGCGCCGCGGCGAGCAGGCCGCCGAGGCAGCACAGCTCATCCTGACTGTCCCGCACGATCACGGCCAAGCAATCGATGCGGATCAGTGGTGGGTGGAATCTCGCCTGGTCGCACGCAAGCTTCTGGATGCCGGTGACGCCAAGACTGCCTATCGGCTCGCGCGCGACGCCCCGCTGCCCGGCAAGGAAAACTATCGCGCCGAGCAGCAATTCACCGCCGGCTGGATTGCGCTGCGGTTTCTGCACGAGCCCGCAACCGCGCTCACGCATTTCGCAAAGATTGCCCAAGGGATCAGCAACCCGGTCGCGCTGGCGCGTTCCGGATATTGGCAGGGGCGCGCCGCGGAGGCCATGGGTCGCAAGGACGAGGCGCACGCGCATTACGAGGCTGCAGCACGCTACTCCACCGCCTATTACGGGCAGATCTCACGCGCCAAGCTTGGCTACAAGGAAATCATCCTGCGTGCCCCACCGGAGCCGCGCGATACCCGTGGCCCTCTGGAAATCGAGCGTGTTGTCGAGCTCCTTTACGCCATCGATGAGCGTGACCTCGCGGCTGGAGCGCTGGCCGATTTGGGCGAACGTTCAACCGATGTCTCGGGCCTGACCGCCATGGCCGAGGTGGCCGCTCGGCACAAGGACGCGCGCGGCATGCTGCTCCTCGGCAAAGCCGCGCTCGGACATGGGCTGTCGCTCGAGCACTATGCTTTTCCCGTACTCGGTATTCCTGAGTATCGCCCCATCGGCCCTGTGGTTGAGCCCGCCGTCATCTACGCCATCGCCCGTCAGGAGAGCACGTTCAATCCAAAGACAGTTTCGAGCGCGCGCGCCATGGGCCTCATGCAGGTGACCCCTTCGGCGGCGCGCTACATCGCCACCAAGTTTCATGCCCCGTATGACGAAAAGCGGCTGTTAAGCGATCAGACCTACAACGTGCAACTAGGCGCGGCGGAGCTGGGCGACCTCATCGCGGACTATCACGGCTCGTACATTCTCACCTTCGCAGGCTACAATGCCGGCCGCGGCCGTGTGAAGGAGTGGATCGCCAAGCATGGCGATCCACGTGATCCAAAGGTCGATCCGATCGACTGGGTCGAGCGCATTCCATTCTCGGAGACGCGCAATTATGTGCAGCGGGTAATGGAGAACCTGCAGGTTTACCGCGTGCGCTTCGGCGGCGGCTCGAAACTCTTGATCGAGGCCGATCTGCGCCGCGGCGGGGCCAGCAACTAACTAATCGAAGAAGCTTCGTAGGGGGGAGGCATTGCCTCGACCTATTCGGGCGACGCAATGCGTCGCCCCTACAAACAATACCCCATTACGCCGGGCCGTAGTTGCGCAGCTCGTTGCGCACGAAATTGCCGATCCGCTTGCCGCGATTACGCAAAAACCGCAGGATTCCTGCATCCACGAAATAGGTATGCAGAATGCTGTCGCGCGTGGTCACCTCGGAGCCGACCGGATCGGCGGAATGCCACGTATCCTCGCCGACCGCAAAGGCGTAGCCGCTATTGGGCGCGAACTTCATCTGTGTGCGCTTGGGCAGGCTGCCGTCGGGCAGCTTTTCGTGAAAGATTGTACCGATATGCGTGGCCGAGGCGTCACGCGGAAGGTAAAGCTGGACCGTGATACCCTTCCAGCGCGTGTCGGTGTGCGGGGTGATCATATAGCCGGGGATATCGCGGGTGAGAATCGGGATGGGATACATGCCCACCCGTGCAAAGTCAGGCCCAAAGCGCCGTGCCAGCGCAGGCGCGAGCTGGCGGACGAATGCCGCCTTCACCTCGTCCGAGCAGAGCGCGCGCCCGACCACGTCCCAGACCGCGCGCTTTTCCGGCGGCAAATGTCGGACGTATTCCGGAAAGAGGTCGATCTTCACCCGCGTCGGCGTGCCGTCAGGAAGCACATTGCACTTATTCTGCCCATGCAAAGGACGGTAATCTGCGGCAACCGGCATCCCTCCCACCATGCTGGCATAGATATCCGCGGGAAATACGCTCTCGAGCTGGAGATGGTAGAAGGGCTCCTCTACTTTGCGCGCCGAATCTACGGCAGCCGCGATGTGCTCCCGCAGCCGCTTTACGGCCCGAGCCCTGTCGGTGCTGGTTGTTACGATGCCTTGGTCCATGCAACCCCGTTCGATCGCGCCGCTTTGTATGGCCTGATTACGCCACGGACCCAGCAGCGATCAATCCCCAAGGTAGAGCAAAAGGCGAGGGCGCCGAAGCGCCCTCGCCTCGTTCAACTAGCTGATCCTGGCCCCTTAGCGGGCTGGTCCGCCCGTCCTGGCGCCGCTGGCACCGCCCGCTGCGGACCCTGTCGTTCCCGAACCACCCGAGCTTCCCGGAGTCTGCGAGGAGATATTTGGGCTACGCGCTCCGAGCAAGAGCCATGCGGCCCGTAGCAGGTTAAAGCTTGACTCGCGCTGGGGTTCCTAATCACGTCCCTGCACTCATGAATATCTGTTCCCCCACAGACCATTCCATCACCGTCCAGGACGGGCTCAGATTGCACGTCCGCGAATGGGGTCCACGCGGATCGCAAGCATTGCCGGTCATGTGCCTGCCGGGGCTCACACGCACGACCGCGGACTTCGACGTGCTGGCACCAGCCCTCGCGGGGAGTGTGCCCCCCCCTCGCCGCGTCCTTGCGCTAGATTCGCGTGGACGCGGAAAGTCCGACTACGACCGCAATCCGGCGAATTACAACCTGGCAGTGGAACTCGGCGATCTCCTGGCGGTACTGACTGCGCTGGGAATCGGCAAGGCAATTTTCGTGGGCACCTCGCGCGGCGGCATTCTTACCATGTTGCTGGGCCCGGTCCGTCCGACCGCGATAGCGGCCTGCGTGCTCAATGATACCGGTCCCGTGATCGAGCCCGCAGGCCTCGCGCGAATCAAAAGCTATGTCGGCAAGATGCCACAACCGGCGAGCTTTGAAGCCGCCGCGGAGAACCTTGCACGGCTGTTCGGCACGCAGTTTCCCAGGTTGACCGATAGCGACTGGCTGGCCTTTGCACACCGGGCATTCAAGCAGGAGGGAGAACGAATCGTCCCCAACTATGACCCGCAGCTTGCGACCATCCTCGAGGACGTGGATGTCGAGCACCCGCCCCGGCCGCTGTGGAAGGAGTTCGATTCGCTCGCCCGCCGGCCAATGATGGTCATCCGTGGCAGCAACTCGGATCTGCTATCGGCTGCTACAGTCGCAGCCATGCGGGAGCGGCGGCTACAGCTGGAAGTGCTCGCAGTACCCGATCAGGGGCACGCGCCGCTCCTCGCCGAGCCCGAGAGCATTCGAAAGATCGCGGAGTTTGTGCGGGCCTGCGACAGTTACGCTGATTGATTGCTTCTCTTTTGGCGTATCACAGTCAGACCAAGCGCTTCGGTTTCGAGCTCCGCATCCGGTCGCCACAGCCAACGCAGCGCACCTAACCCAATGGTCAACGGCGCAATCCATACCAGGCGAGAACCGTACCGGTCGTGCGGATTTGATAGAGCGCCGCACACGAAGGAATTGATGCATAACCCCGCCGTTGAAGTCGCAGCCAGCAATCCGAGCTGGATAAAACCCGCTCGCCGATGCCATACCATGAAAAATGCAGGCAACATTGCCATTGAGAAGAGTGCGATGGGAACTTGCAGCCGGTTGATCGTTTGAAAGTCAAGCTCACCATGTTGCTGGCGAGCAGCACGCATGGCAGGGACCGCGGACGGCGCATACAGTTCCATTATGCCGTAGGTGTGCCAGGCCGTGCTAACCATCCCCTCACCCGTACTGACGCTGATCAGCTGATGCGCTGCGGCTCTTGCCGCCATTTTGATTTGCAGCGTGGGATACGCCCACAGGCTTCCGAGCGCGATCGTTCGCATTTCATCGCCCAAACCATCAAACCGGCCCAGCTGATCGAAGGGGCTCTTACCCCAAAGAAACGCATCCGCATCGTGAGGAAGCTCATGGCGGAATGGGCACAGCTTCAATCGCATCTCGGGGCAATGGTCTCCTAGATACCGATCGACGATGCCATCCTGCAGCATGCGGCCAAACACGATCCCATAGCCGCCCGGGGTCCAGGCGAGGCGTCCAGCCACAGCGAAGTTTGCCGCGAGAGTGATGGCGATACCCCCGAGAGCTGCGACTACTGCGTCTCGCATACCGCGACGGGGGACAAGGTCACGCGCAAGCCAGTGTGTCATCACCGCGGCTGCAGCCAGCGCACCAATAAGCACGAGCGTGGCGCTGTGCGTCGCTCCCGCAAAGGCCGTCAGAGCAACCAGCCCCGAGCATTCCCATCGGGCAAGTCTGTCTGCGCAGAATACGACGAGATAGAGTGCGAGCACAGCAAGACCCGCAAATATGTCCGTCAGCAGAACGGCTGTGAGCCACGGGAGCGAAGTGGCGACCGCAAGCAGGCTCAACGTGGCGAGGAACACGATTGGTTGCCCGCCAAAGCCGAGTGAGCGCAGGACGAGTGCTAGTACCCAAACCGTCAACGCCGCTTGCAGCAGCAGGACAGGCCAGAACTGCAGAGACGCGCCGGCGGCAAGCACCAAGCCGTAGGCGCCCGGCCGGCTAGGGACCAGATATCCTTCGAACCAGCGGGCGAGATATCCGCCGGTGTCGTACTGCAGCAATGGGAAACCATTCCACAACGCCGGCGCAAGCAGGATCAACACGCCCACTATGAGCACCAAGGCGTACCTCGCAGCATTGGTCTTTCCGCAGGCAGGGGTCATCGCCAAGACACTCACACGCACTTACCTTCAAAAGCCTCGTTCGTGTGTGGTGCTAGCGGCTGGCCTGAATGGGGACAAGCTTTCGCTGGCTCGGGCTTGAACGCCCTTGGCACTAAGAATCTTCCGATCGCGCGAGTGTTCCCGAAGACACTCCTGCTGAATGCGATTGGCGTTCCCCATTGCTGCGGGAACATTCTTGCTACCTGCGTTGCGCCATGAAAAACCCCCCGCGGCACGTGCGCCGCGGGGGGCTCCCAGGTTGAGACTGGCTTTTGGCGCTTACAGGACGAAGTCGCGGTGGACGCGGAAGGTGACCGCGAGGTTGTCCTGGTCCTCGATGCTGTAGATTCCGGAGGGCCGCTCGTTGGTAGAGCGCAAGACCGCAAGCCCTTTGAACCCGGTGTACATCTTGGTGTAGAGGATGTCGATGCCCATGTAGAACTGCGAGGTGACGTTCCACTGGGTGCGGGTGCCGATATAGCCGATCTGCCAGTTGGGATCGCAGTTCTGCACGTTGGACAGCGAGCCGGAGGCCATCGAGGTGGTGATCCCGCCGAGGTTGGCGGCGCTGGCCCCCACCCCGATGGTGGCGGGAAGCGCGCTGTTGGAGCCGGAGATCGGGCCGCAGGTGGCGGCGGCGATCAGCGCCTTGGCGTTGTCGTCGTACATTACCGCCAGCCAGCCGCCGTAGAGCGAGGTCTTCCACTTCGGGTTCCAGACCTGCTCCCAGGAGGC
>DASXIG010000125.1:0-1858 GCA_036498105.1 Xanthobacteraceae bacterium
GCGTGGAATGGTTAGAGCGAAGCGAAACCCATCAAATTCCCACGAAGGAAGATGATGGTTTTTGCAAGGGCTCAAACCATTCTACCGCGCTCGTCACCAACCGTCCGGTGTTGTCTTGCAGGGAGGACCGGACGGCAGACAAGCGGTGCTGCAGGAGGGGCCGCCAGACGGCGGACAGCTGCTGCTGCCAAAACCCGTATTGTAATTCGCCGGATTGGCGTAGCTGGAGTGCCGATGCCCGGTCGCGGCCGATGCCGTGAACGCAGTGCCGAGAACGATTGCAGTGGCGAGCGCTAGTGTTGTCCTGCTCGACATTTTCGCATCTCCGGATTGAGCTGCCGCGGCTCAATGTCGGACGGCCTGGCGGCCGCGGCCCTGTCGCATCCGCAAAGAGATGGGGATGGGGACCGACAACACCAAGAGACCGACAACGCCATCAGACAGAGATCGCCTCGACCGGCCACGACGGCGGGCGCGACCAACCGAGAGGGTCGCGCCCGCGGGTGCCTCAGCGCACCCGAGCGCCGTGATGATGCAGGCGTTTGCCCGCGTACAGATAAAGCGACCGCGGGGGCAGCGCCGCCTGCTTATTGGCGGTTGCGGCCCCTTCTTCGGCCGCCCACGATCCGGTTTTTTGCGCACCGGTAGCGTCATAGTAGAACGGCATCATGCTGCCGGTATGATCGCGGGATTGGGCGGACGCCGGCACCGCGCCGGCGGCAACGATCGCGGCGAGGGCAAACGCGGCTGAAAGGTATTTGGTAGCCCTGGCAAAATTCTTCATCGTACATCTCCCTCCGATGGTCATCGACCCGCGCTTGCGGGGGGGGGGCGGAACGCAGGTTCCACCTGCTCCGCCATTGCCTTCGAGGTGTGACCGCCAATGCCGTTCGATTAGGGAGCGGATTGGAAACAGCTTATGCCGGCGCAGTGAACAATCGGCACTGATCGCCTCCGGGACTTCAGGTTTGACCGTTGCGTCTTGGTGAACAGTCCATTCAAAAATTCCCCGATTAAACATTCCGGACACTGAACGTATCTACGCACCACAGCGGGCAAAGAGGGCATGGTGCCCCGATCGCCCGGCAGGCGGGAGAAAGACCATGATTGGCAGGTCAAAACTCGCGCTCGTTGCAGCGGTTGGCACAGTGAGCGCGGCATCGCGGGCGGGCGTTGCGTATATTCGCACCGTCGACTCGCTCCTATTCGCGGTGGTGGGACGTTTGTACGACGCCCACACCAGGAGGGTTCAGATGCGCCTGGCGCCGACAAAGTGGCTGGATTGAGCGGCAGTGCTCGCCCTGTCATGCTCCGCGAAGGCGGAGCATCCAGCAATCGCCGTGGTCGCGGCTCCTGCTCAGTCCGATCCCGCACCATCACCGATTACTGGATCGTCCGCTTTCGCGGACGATGACAAGAGCCGTTAACCCACCTTCTCCCCGACAAAATCCGTCAGCTCCTTGCGCGTCATATCCGGTGCGAACCAGATGAACAGCGGCGCCAGCATCAGGAATGACAGCGCCAAGAGCGGCAGCCCGGCGGCGATCGAATACGCGGTCGCGATCCAGCCCATGATCATCGGCGCCAGCGACGCGGCCGCAAGCCCGAAGGTGAACGAGGCGCCCACCGCGGTGCCGCGGATTTGGGTCGGGAAGAGCTCCGCGGTGTAGCCCAGGCCGGTGCCGAAGCTGCCGGTGATCAGAAAGTTCGTCGCCAGGCCGACCCAGAACAGGCTCGACGGATCGTCGAGGTGGCCCATGGTCACCAGCAGCACCGCGGCCGGCACCGCGAAGGCCGGGATCACCCAGCGCCGGCCGTAGAGGTCGCACAAATAGCCGCAAATCCAATAGGCGAAGAT
>DASXIG010000126.1:0-2520 GCA_036498105.1 Xanthobacteraceae bacterium
GCAGCCAGGGATATTTCTGCACCAGCTCCTTGCGGATGCCGACGAGATGCATGATCGGGAACATGTGGGTCTTCTTGTAGTAGGCCTGTTCCGCCTCGCGGGTATTGGGAAACAGCCGCTTGATGTGCGGCTCGCCGCGCAGGAACGAGGACGGCCCGCGCGCGGTGAACAAGGCGTCGAGCTTGCCGTCGCGCAGCATGCCGACGAGGGTCTCGTCCTTGCCGATCGGTTTGAGGTCGAGGCCGGGGATCGGCTTGAGCGGAGTGCGCTCGTCGCGTCCGGGCTCCTCCTGCCCGCCGCTGCGCCATGCGATCTCGGTCGGCAGCACCCCGTATTCGTGCTGCAGGATGCCGCGCATCCAGACCACCGCGGTGATCTGATATTCGGGCAGCCCGATGCGCTTGCCGCGCAGGTCGGCGGGAGTGCGGATGCCGGAATCGGCGCGCACGTACATGCCGGAATGGCGAAACAGCCGCGATACGAACGCCGGGATGCCGATATACGCCGAGGTCCCCGCCGCCACCGTGCGGATGTAGCTCGAGAACGACAGCTCCGAGACGTCGAATTCCTGATAGCGGAAGGCGCGGAAGAAAATCTCTTCGGGATAGAGCGGCAGGTAGGTGGCCGCGCAGCCTTCCACGCGCACGCGGCCGTCGCGGATCGCGCGGGTGCGATCGTAGTTGCCGCAGGCAATGGTAATGGGCACCTCGACCATGGGGGCTCCTCGCAAGGTTCGCTGTCGGAAAGGGATCGGCGCGAGAGCGCGCGCCGGGGAAGTCGGACGTCAGCGCGAGCGTACTTGCTTCCCAGGCGGGTGTGAAGCGGGCGGGCGCAGACGGATCGCAGGCGGGCCAATTCACGGAAAATGGGCAATGTCCACACGCGGCGGAAGCGGACGCGCAAGCATTGAAAGGACAGCCCGATTATGACCCGGACCGCCTATTCGGCGGGTATTTTGCTGCTGCGCATGACCCAGGTTCTGACCTCCTTACGATGTGATAGGGTTCAGGCAGTCGAACGCGGGATCGGCCATGAAACGGCGTGAGTTCACATCGCTGCTCGGCGGCGCGGCGGCATGGCCGCTCGCAGCGCGTGCGCAGTCCACCGCGGTGAGGCGGATCGGCGTGCTGATGAATCTCTCCGAGAACGAAGCCGCTGCGCAAGGGTCGGTTGCAGCGTTTCGACAGCGGCTGCATGGGCTAGGCTGGGCTGACGGTCGCAATGTGCGAATCGAGACACGCTGGGGCGCGGGCGACGCCTCACTTTACGGCAGATACGCAGCGGAACTGGTCGCTCTCGTACCCGACGTTATTCTGGCCGCCACGACGGCGGCTGTGGTGGCGTTAAAGGGCGTCACCTCGATAGTGCCGATCGTATTCGTGGGCGTCATCGATCCGGTCGGCTCTGGCTTGGTTGCGAGCTTGGCGCGACCAGGAGGGAATGCCACCGGCTTTTCCCTGTTCGAGTACGCCATTGCCGCGAAATGGCTGGAACTGCTTAAAGAGATTGCGCCCCTCGTAACGCGAGTAGCGGTTCTCCGGGACCCCACTATAGCCGCCGGGATCGGACAGTTTGCTGCCGTTCAGACCGTGGCAGCGATCGACATCGAGCTAAACGCTCTGGGCCTGGAAAAGGCTGAAGAGATCGAGCCCGCGATTGCGGCATTCGCGCATCGCTCGAATGGTGGGCTGATTGTGACGGCAAGTGGGTTTGGTGCGAACCATCCCGATCTGCTCACGGCGCTGGCGGCGCGGCACAAGCTTCCTGCAATCTACCCCTTCCGTTACTTCGTCACTGCCGGCGGCTTGATAAGCTATGGATCTGATCTGGTCGACCCGTTCCGGCGCGCCGCTGACTATGTCGATCGTATACTTAAAGGCGAGAAGCCGGCCGACCTCCCGGTGCAAGCGCCAACAAGGTACGAGTTGGTGATCAACCTCAAGACCGCAAAGGCGCTCGGCCTGACGGTGCCGCCGACACTGCTCGCCCTCGCGGACGAGGTGATAGAATAACTTGGGCAATGACCGCTTAAGTCACATAGCTGCTGATAGTTGTGCGCTGCGGTGTCCGGAAACTGGCGAAAGGTGCCTTTGCGAAATGGCCGGCATGACGATCGCGAGATTCGGGCCGGGATTTCGCTGTTTCGCTGTTCCGTGCCTGTTCGGCCCCTGATTCTTTGGGTAGAAATCCTGATGGCGCGCGGTTCTTTGCAGATTTTCCATATCTCGCCTGCTTTCCAGGGATTTACAGGCGGGTCGGCGCATCATGCGGGCTTGCCCCGGTCGTTCACGTCTCCGCATTCGCGCCAAGGAGAACAAAAAGGAGAACTAACATGATGATGTCCACCGTGATCGGCGGCGCCATGCTGCCCCACGCGCCGCAGTTCTTCACCATGCCCGAAACCGAGGACAAGAAGAACGCCGAGCACGTGCGGGAAGTGGCCGCCGACATCGGCAAAAGGCTGCGCGCGCTCGCGCCGGACCTCTGGATCATCTTCTCCAACGATCACGCCGAGCAGTT
>DASXIG010000127.1:0-21428 GCA_036498105.1 Xanthobacteraceae bacterium
GTGGGGGCCGAGCCGCCCGGGCGCTGCGCAGGCGGCGCGGCGGGTGTGGGGGGCGCCTGCGAGATGGGTGGTGCCCCCTCACCCGGCTCGCTACGCTCGCCACCCTCTCCCGCGAGGGGAGAGGGTAAGGGAGCCCGTACCGCAGCCGCTGTGCTCTGGCCCAGCAGCCGCAGCCAGAGATACTGGGCAACATTGGTGTCCTGATATTCATCGACCAGGATATAGCGGAAGCGCGCCTGGTATTGCCGCAGCATCTCGGGCTGCTCGCGAAACAGCCTGATGCAGTGGAGCAGGAGATCGCCGAAATCGGCCGCGTTGAGAACCTTGAGCCGCTCCTGATGGGCGGCATAGAGCTTCTTGCCCTTGCCATTGGCGAAGCTCGCAGACTCGCCCGCCGGTACCTGCTCGGGTGACAGCCCTCGGTTCTTCCAGTTGTCGATGACGCCGGCGAGCACGCGCGCCGGCCAGCGTTTTTCGTCGATGTTCTCGGCAGCGAGCTGTTGCTTGAGCAGCCGCAGCTGATCCTCGGTGTCGAGGATCGTGAAGTCGGGCCGAAGCCCGGCCAGCTCTGCATGCCGGCGCAGGATCTTCGCTCCGATGGAGTGGAACGTTCCGAGCCATGGCATCCCCTCCACCACCTGCCCGACCATGGTGCCGACGCGAAGCTTCATCTCGCGTGCGGCCTTGTTGGTGAATGTTACCGCCAGGATGTCGGCGGGCCGCGCGCGTCCGGTGGCGAGGATGTGGGCGATGCGCGTGGTGAGAACCCGGGTTTTCCCCGTGCCCGCGCCCGCCAGCACCAGCACCGGGCCTTCCAGCGTTTCCACCGCAAACCGCTGCTCCGGGTTCAGGCCTGCAAGATACGGCACGGTCGTCGCCGCGCGGGCGCGGGCCGCAATGCCGTCGGCCCTGGGCAGGTAAGCGTCACGTCCGAAATCGGCAGGCTCGGGCATCCTCAGTCCATCTTGGTCGGCGGCCGCGGCGACGGGTAGTGGGGCCGCGAATCTCCCTGCTAAGATGGCATTCCGCACCGATGAAGGCGAGATCGTGCCACCTGCTCTCCCCGCATTCGCATGCGTTGGTGCGGAACCTTTGGGCAGCGGAAATTGCGCTGTCTCTACGAACGCGCGCTCTTCGACGGCATGGCGATGTGGCGCCCGGCGGCTTCCGGGCGGGGCAGCTGCCCATGGCTGGCCTTCATCCGCGCAAGCGCTTTTTGAATGTCCGCGGGGAAGGGCGCGGTGCGGCGTGCCTCCATATCCACATGCAGCGACATGTTCTCCGAGGTGGCGGAGACCCAGCCCGCCTCGGCATGAAACAGCTGCTCGAAGTAGTGCATGCGCTTGCTGTCGTGATCGAGCAGCTGAAACGTGACGCGTACCGGATCCTCGGCGTGGAGCTCGCGCAGATAGCGCACATGCACTTCCGCGGTATAGCAGGAATGCCTTTGCTGCTTGACGTAGGTCACCCCGCAGCCGAGGAGCTCGAACACCTCGTCCACCGCGCGGTCGAACAGCACGTTGTAGTAGGCCATGTTGAGATGGCCGTTGTAGTCGATCCAGCCAGGCTCGACCCGCATCAGCGAGGAGACGAACGGAGCAAAGAACAATGGTTCGAGAATAGGTCGATCGAGCATGCCGAAATATGTACGCCAGCCCGCGGCGACCCGTCCACCGGGATGGACGGTTGTAACGGGCCAAGACAGTCGCAGCGGCGGGAGTGCGCTATTATATGCACGGACGAACTATCGCTCGGATGCGACTGAGGCGGCAAATTCATTACCAGAATGGGAGCTGACCCATGAACATTGCAGTGGCTCGCGCAGCCGACGGTTTGCCGCGCCGGGCATTCACTGTCCACGACATCCACCGCATGATGGAAGCGGGCATCTTCAGCGAGGACGAGCGATTCGAGCTGATCGAGGGGGATCTCGTGATGATGTCACCCAAGCATGTTGCGCACGAGCGTATCAAATATGCGCTTACTACGGCTCTCGTTCGGGCGGCACCTGATGACGTATTCGTGGCCGTTGAAGGCACGATCCAGCTCGCGCACGACATTCTGGTCGAGCCGGACATCACTGTCATCTCGAAGTCGGTCTACGATGTGGCCCCCAACACGTTCGCGCAGCCCCGTCCGGAAGACGTCCTGCTGCTGATCGAGGTTGCCGCGTCGAGCATGAGCTACGATCGCCGGATAAAGGCCCCCCTGTATGCCCGCCACGGCATTCGCGAATTCTGGGTCATCGATGCCAACCGGTGCATCACCTGGGTGCACACCGGTCCAGCGGACAACGGCTGGTCCTCCATTGCGGAACACGGCCCGGATGAGACGCTCACCGCGCCCGCGCTGCCCAATTTCGCCGTCCGCGTCGGCGAGCTGAAATGATGCCCAGTGGGCGCAGCATCGTCTCCGCATTGAGATGATCCCCGCGGTGAACCTGAGCTGGCTGCCGCCCGCCTTTGCGCAGGCATCGGAGCGTCTGGTCAGCACTTTCGGCGAATTTGCCGGCGGCGCGACGGTGTGGCTTGCGGTCACGGGGCTGAGCCGCTCCGGCAAGACCGTGTTCATCACCAGCCTGATCCACAACCTCCTGAGCGCGCTGCATAACCCGAACCGCATGCCGCTGCTCGACGTGGTCGGCGAGCGGCGGCTGATTGCCGCCAGCCTCGAAGGCACGAACGCGCACCGCTTGCCGCGTTTTCCCTATTTCATCAACATCGAGATGATGGCCTGCCAGGCGCCGGATTGGCCAATCCGGACCATCGATATCAGCGAGATCGGGTTGGACATCCGCTTCACGCCCGCCAACGCGTTGGGCAAGCTGCTCAGCGAAATCACCGGCAGCCCCGCCAAGCTGACGGTGAGGATCGTCGACTATCCCGGCGAATGGCTGCTCGATCTGCCGCTTTTGGAGCAAAGCTTTGCAGAGTGGTCGCGCGCCACCATGCCTTTACTGCGCAGCGGCGGCCGCGCCGATATTGCCCGCGATTTTCTCACCTATGTCTCGCGGCACCCCCCCGATGAGCCCGCCAGCGACGAGGTCGCAAAGGCCGCGCATGACCTGTATTGCGCGTTCCTGATGAAGGCGCGGGATCAGCATGGATTGAGCTACCTCCAGCCCGGCCGTTTCCTGTGCCGGGAAACGCTCCCCGATGCGCCGTATCTGTGGTTCGCCCCGCTCGAGGTGAAGCGGCATCCCGAGCCATTCGCGCCGCATACACTCGGCGCGCTGATGGCGGAGCGGTTCGAAGTCTACAAGCGCGAAGTGGTGAGCGCGTTTTATGACAATCATTTCCGGCATTATTCCCGGCAGATCGTGCTCGTGGACGTCCTGCACGCGCTGCTCGCCGGCCGCGAAGCGTTCGAGGATACGCGGCGCGCGCTTTCTGTCATCCTTGACAGCTTCCGCTACGGTCATGGCGGCATCCTTTCCAAGCTGCTGCTCGGCCCGCACATCGACAAGGCTTTGTTTGCCGCGACCAAGGCCGATCACGTCCCGGACATCCAGCGCGACCATCTCGCGGCGCTGTTGCGCAACATGACGGCGTTGCCTGCCATAGACGTGAAGAGCAGCAATGCGCAGCTCGATGTGACTGCTATCGCATCCGTGGTTTCCACCGCGGAAGACTCGCAGGTAATCGACGGACAGCGGGTGCAGGTGGTCGTCGGCCGGCCGGTCGGCGCAAAGAAGCAATCCAAATTCTTCGTCGGCAACGTGCCGATCCGGCCGCCGCGCGCGGATGCCTGGGGTTCGCCGTTCCTCAACGTGCCGGTGTTCGAGCCGCCGGCGATCGATCCGTCGCCGATAGACGGCATTGCGCACATCAATCTCGATGTCGCGCTGGAATTCCTTCTGGGAGACCGTTTGCGATGAGCAATGTACCGTATCGCCTCGAGGAGGCTGTCTTGTCTCCCCGCATCATCGAAGTGGAGCTGCGCGACGCGGTGGCGCCACTCGCTCCGCCTGGTCCGCAAGTGATCGCGACCGAGCAAAGCGGACCGATCGTGCCGACCGAGGGCGTGCGCGCGGCGGCGGCCGCGGAGCCGGTGCGCAGGCGGGATCGCGTTGTCACCTTCGGCATCGCCGGCGTCGCGGTGTTGCTGGCGGGCTGGGCGGCGGTCGATGCGGCGGCCTGGATTTCCGGCGCCTTCGAGCGCAGCGCCGTGCTGGGCGTGCTGGCAGCCGTTGCCGTAACGGCGGGCGTGGGCGGTGCGGGTGCCATTATCGCGCGCGAGGCGGTAAGCCTGATGAGGCTTCGCAGCGTCGAGGCCGTCCGCCGGCGCTTTTCCGACGCGAAGCTTGCATCGGCGGGAACCCGCGATGCCGTCGGCCAAGTGCTTGCGGTATTGCCCCGCGACCGGGAGACCACGCGCGCCATCGCCGCGTTCCAGCGCCAGGTCCAGGTGCACCACGGCCGCGCCCAGCAGGTCGAGCTTCTCTCCCGCGGCGTGCTCAAGCCGCTCGACGAGCAGGCGCAGGCGCATGTGCGGACCGCCGTCGTGCGTGCCTTCGGCATCACCGCGATCAGTCCCACCGCGCTTACCGACGCGGCGTTTTTCCTGGCGTGCGGGGTTCGCATGGTGCGCGCGGTCGCGGGCGTATACGGGCACCGGCCGACGGCGGCGGCGACCCTCCATCTGCTGCGCCGCCTGCTGTTCGAGGCGGGAAAGCTCGGCGCGGTTGATCTCGCCAGCGCTTCATTGGTGCAGCATCTCGGTGGCGCCGTGACCGAACGCTTCGCGACCAGCACCGCCGAGGCGCTCTATGCCGCCTATCGCATGGCGCGGCTCGGGATCATCGTCATGGACCTCTGCCGGCCGCTCGCATGGGAGTCGGACGAAGTGCCAAGCGTCGCGTCGCTGGTGAGCGGCGTGCTGGCCCGGCGCGCGCAGACGCAAGCCGCCATTTCCCATGATGCGGATCATGCCCGTCCGTAGGGGCGAGGCAGGCCGAACGCCTGGATGTAGATCTCGATCACCTTCGCAAGGCTTGCGGCTTCGGAGGATGCCAGTTCACCAGCCGCGACCGCGTCGGCAATTGTCGACGTCGCTTTTACGGTGTCCGCGGCCCTCGTGAGAGCGGACTGCTTGGAGATGAAAGCTCGGAAGATCCAAGAATGGCTGGCCCGGACACCGAACCAGACCTTCGTGGTCTGTCCACTCGCGGTACTCGCGTTTGAACTCTTGCGCGCCGGTGAGCTCGTCATCCTGCCTTGGGGATGCTTGGTCCTGGGTTGGGGCTATCTGCAGTACCTGCTGGTTGGTCGTTACCGCCTGCCGCGGGCCGGTGGCAGCCAAGGCATGCAGACAATGCCGGAGCGGATCATCACGACAGGACCGTACGCGTATACGCGCAATCCCATGTATCTCGGCCACCTCATCTTTCTGCTCGGACTTGGCGTGACCTTCTGGTCCTGGTTCGCAATGCTGCTGTTCGCTGCGCGTGCAATATGGTTTCGCCGCCGCATCCTGCACGATGAGCAACGGCTGGAAGCCCGTTTTGACGGGCCATACATCGACTATCGGCGACAGGTAAAGCGATGGATACCTGGTGTTCTTTAGATCTGGTGTTCCTTAGATCTGGTGTTCTTTAGATCTGGTGTTCTTTAGATCTGGCGTTCTTTAGGTCTTGCCCATGCGATGAGCGGAACAAGCACCCGCGATGGTGACCGATCTTCAATCTTGACTTATCCATCGGTGAAAACACCATTGCCGGCAGCCTGTCGCATTTCAATTCGAAGTCGATCGACAACGTCCCCACCTTCACCCGGATGCTTGGAGCTTGAGAAGTTCGGGACGATGCGATATCGGCAGCGGCTGGATCATCGAATGTAAGCGTGCCGGACCGGCAACTTGTACTTCACCGGCATCTGCACCGGCAGGTCAGCCGCCTTCTCGCCCTTGAGAATGCGATCGCAACACCCACCGACGCGAAGTCGATGCAATGATTGGCGAAGGAAGCCGCACGGCGCGGTCGCTCATGAGCCGGGCCAATATATCGAGCGACCATACCGGGCGCGTGATCGCTCGAGTCCGAGGCGTGTACGATCGCCATGAATTCCACGCGGAGAAAGAGCAAGCCTTCGAGGCCCTCGCCCCACTCATCGATCGCATCGTTAATCCGAACAGCAACATAGTGCGCTTGGACGACGCGCGCTTACCGGCGGCTGACTCTCAGCAGTCAGTAACACAGAAATCGCGAACTGATGGCAAGAATTCAGCGGCTCCCCCGTGAGGATAATCAACGGAAGTGATCAATGAAACGCGCCAATGCCTTTATCGGCAGTCCAATTGAGAGGATCGAAGATCTGCGTTTTCTGCGCGGCCGCGGTAAGTTTGTTGACGACTTAAATTTCGAGGGGCAGTTGCACGGTGCAGTGGTGCGAAGCATCGTCCCCCATGGCCGTATTCGGAACATCGACACCTCGGCAGCGTTACAGATGTCGGGCGTAAAGGCTGTAATCACTGCGAAAGACATCGATATTCCAATACCGAGGGTGCCCTTCCGTCGTCCTAATCCGATATTTTCTCCCTACGCCCAACCCGTCATCGCAGATGGTTTCGTCCGCTACGTCGGCGAGCCGGTCGCTTTTATTCTCGCCGAAAGTAGTGAGCTTGCCGAGGACGCGATCGCGGCCGTGGTGGCGGATATTGAGCACTTGCCCGTTGTCATTAATTCGAAAGCCTCCAGAAAAGATGAGGTCCTGCTGTTCGATCAAACCAGCACGAACACCGCAAACGTCTACACAGCACAATCTGGCGATGTGGCAGCTGCGTTTGGGCGCGCGGCATACCGGCGCCGCGAACGGTTTCGCGTGCAGCGGGTTTCCGCCATGCCAATGGAAACGCGAGGACTGCTGGCCAAATGGAATGATGCGGTAGGCAGCCTCAAGGTCTATGGGGCCGCGAAGCTTCCGTTCTTCAACCGCCGCGCTTTGGCGGCGATGATGAATTTGCCCGAAGCGCTGGTCGATTACATCGAGCTCGATGTTGGCGGCGGCTTCGGCGCGAGGGGCGAGTTCTATCCGGAGGATTTCCTCGTCGCCATCGCGGCGCGGAAATTTAAGCGCGCAGTCAAATGGACGGAAGATCGGCGTGAGCATTTTATGGCGATCGGACATTCACGCGAGACTGAATGCGATATCGAACTGGCCTTCGACGAGAGTGGGACGATCCTCGGGCTTCGCGGCGACGTATTTGTTGACATTGGAGCTTATGTCCGGCCCAATGGCATGACGCCAGTGCGCAATCTGGCGCAATTTGTCACCGGACCCTACGTGGTCCCCAACATCGAATTACATTCCCACGCGTTAGTCACCAACAAGACGCCCTCGGGCACCTTTCGCGGCCCCGGCCGCTACGAAGGTTGCTTTTTTTTCGAACGGATGATGGATATCGCCGCGGACGAGCTCGAGCTCGATCGGCTCGAGATCAGACGGCGCAATCTGATCCCAGCGGGCGATATGCCTTATCCGCTCGCGCCGGTGCGTCCGCTCGACGGTTTCAACGATACCGTCTGCGACAGCGGCGATTATCTCAGCGCCTTCGCTCGTTGTGTTGAGGAAAGCCATTGGCGGGAAAAGTCCACGCTGAGCGGACAGCTCGTGGAAGAGTGCTATCACGGCTTGGGTGTTGCCTGCTTCGTCGAAGGCGGTGCCTCGGGACCGCGCGAGACCGCAAGAATTGAAGTCGGGCAGGGAGGCAATGTTGCGGTCTATGTTGGCTCGTCTGCGATCGGGCAGGGCGTGGAGACAATCATGGCGCAAATCGCCGCCGACGCCCTGGAAATTCCTATCGATCGAATAGAAGTGATGCATGGATCGACAACTTACCTTGCCGAAGGGTTTGGATCCTATGGATCACGGGGGACCGTCATGGGGGGGTCCGCCGTTCTCGTCGCCGCGGATGCCTTGCTCCAGAAGTTTCGCGCCGCCGCAGCCGCACGCTTTGGCGCTGCGGTTGAAGACGTCACAGTTCGTGACGGCGTAGCGCACTCACCAGATGGGCGAGTACTCACACTTGCCGATTTGGTCGACCAACGCCTTGCCGCCGATGGCATTTTTTCCAATTCCAAGCTGACTATCAGCTACGGCACCGCGATCGCGCATGTTGCCGTCGATGTAAGGACAGGAAAAGTCACGTTGTTGGATTATGTGGTGGTCGACGACGTCGGCCGAATCATCAATCCGCTTACTCTACACGGGCAAGTGATTGGTGCGGCTGTTCAGGGTATGGGCAGCGTCTTTACCGAGGAAATCGCCTACGATGAGAATGGGCAAATTCTCGTTGGCTCGCTCGCCGACTACATGCTCCCTGTGGCGACCGACTACCCAGATGTTCGCGCCATTTCCCTGGAGCAATATCCTTCGCCAAATAACCCCCTCGGCGCGAAAGGCGCGGGAGAAGGGGGCATTATTCCCGTGGCCGGCGCGATAGCCAATGCGGTCAGCTCCGCATTGAAATCTTTCGGAGTTCAGGCGAACGAGCTGCCCCTGAGCCCGTCATGGGTCTGGGACATGATCGCTCGCAGTCGCAGCTGTCAAACGCCAACTGAGCCGAGGGGGAGGATGCCTTGATGATCAAGCCTGTGGCCTACTGGCTCGTGGCTGGGTTCGCGCTCCTAGTAGCAACGGGTGCCGGTTCGGCGCAGCAGGATTGGCCTAATCGACCAGTCCAGATCATCGTGCCGTTCGCAGCAGGGGGCAGCGGGGACGTGCTGGCGCGCGTGGTGGCCCAGCACCTTACCAGCTCGCTCAAACAACAGTTCGTCGTGGAGAACAGACCGGGCGGCGGCGGCATCATCGGTACCAAGCAGTTTCTGGCACAGCCCGCCGATGGTTACAGCATCGGCATGAGTAGTCTTTCCACGATGTCACTCGTGCCGATCATCAACTCGAACGCGGATTATGACCCCGACCGTGATTTTGCGCACATCGCATATATCGGCGGCTCGCCCGTGGTGCTGGCGGCTAATCCGCAGACCGGCGTGAGGACGCTCGTCGAATTTCTTTCTTACGCAAATAGCCCTGGGAAATTCTTCACCTTTGCCTCTTCGGGCGTCGGCTCGGACGGTCAGCTCTGGGGCGAGTTGATAGCCAGCAGCACGAAAGTGAAGGCGGAACACGTTCCTTACAAGGCGACCGCACAGGCACTCTCTGACCTCGTCGCAGGGCACGTGCAGTTCTCGACCTTCACGCTGTCGTCGACGTCGCCATTCCTGCATGCCAAGTCGCTCCACGGCATAGCTGTGACTGCGCCGGAGCGCATGCCCGAGTTCCCTGATCTCCCGACATTCAAGGAATTGGGCAAGCCCGAGCTCGTCGGCACCACATGGTTTGCGCTATCGGGACCACTCGAAATGCCGAAGGACATCGTCAACAAGATCAATCGAGCAGTCCAGATGGTGGTCGCAACGCCTGATGTGCAGGCCCGCTTTCGCCGTGATGGCATAATTACGCAGGCAATGAACGCCGAGGAGTTTACTCGATTTGTCGCTGCAGAGAATATCAGGTGGAAATCTTTGATTGAGCGCGTCGGCCTGGTAGGCCGGCAGCACTAAAAAAGTACCGTCAGTCGCGTTGACGGTCATCTACGGTGCGCATCCGCTCGCTATAGCTCGCGGGATCAAGTCCAAATATGCGATAACGAGCAAGATAACCCATGAGAAATGCGTTCGCCCCCATGCGATAGAGCGTGCCGACATCACCGGCGAGCAGGGCGGCACGTTCCTGCGGGCTGAACGGGTAGGGATACTTGGACAGAGCCTCCTCGGGATTCTCTTGGAAGCTCTTGCGCAATGCCTTATTGCGCATGAGATCGCGACCCAGGCGACCGACGGAGACGAGGCTCATCGCACCCTCGAAAGAGCCAGCAATACTTCAGTGCCATGCCGCATAAATGTAACCCTCTTCGGTCACGAGTTTGGTCCACGCCGGGGTTCCCCGCTTGGCTGTGCCCAGCATCGCGATCCAATTGAGGAATTCGCCGGAAACATTGCCGGCGCGGTGAAGCCGCTCAGGCGTCATCTCATCGAGCAGGTCCGAGATGGCATTGCGTGTTAGGTGCTGGTGAACGCGCTCGACCCAGCGCGGATCGGGAACACCTACCATCGCGCCCGGGTCTATCTTGGTGCCGTGAACATCCAACGATACGGCGCCGCTGGCGACGATGGCGACGCGCAACGGCTCTGGCCAGCGTTCGATCGCCGTTCCAACCGCCTCGCCGAGCGCGTAACAGCGGCGGGCGGAAGGCACTGGCAGAGCGTGGGCCTTGATGCAGTGCGCATGCCCACTGATAAAGACAGGGATGACCGGGATGCGCATTTCCGGCGTTAGGTAATGGAGGGGCACCATCACCGAGTGATCGACCTCGAACTCCTGCACCAGGGCGAGGTCGAAGCCGGCGTTCACGGCCTGTGCGCGTAAATGCACGGCTAACGATCGATTCGATGGTACATCGTAACGCGGCAGCTTAGGCACTTCATCATTCGGCCCCGCAAAGTAATCCGCGACCCCGATTGCAAAGACGGGAAAGTTGTTCAAAAAGAATGTATTGCAATGATCGGTGTCGAAGATCACGATAAGATCTGGACGCAATGAGGTAAGCTCTTGCCTCGCTCTGGCGTACAAGCGGGCAGCGTCGCAGTCATATCCCAGCTGCTCGAACACCGCCGGAAAAGTCGGATTGTGATTGACTCCTACTGAGCCAACAATAGTTGCCATTCTTCTTGGACCCACCCTGTTGCTGGTTCTGCTGCTGTTCGTAAATTATCTGACTGGTCGCGGCTATGAGGGAAAAAACTAGGGCTAGGCCCTCACGCGAGTCAATCTCGCTCGTCGCGCGACCGGCAAGATCCTCATCCCGATTTCCGACCCGCATGCCTCTTCGAAATGTGATGCATGCGTGGTGGCGTCACCGGCAGTTGTGCGACCGCTCCCGCCACCCCGATCGCCTGATCGATCGCTGCTGCAATCGCCGCGCCTGCGGCGTTTGTGCCTGCTTCGCCCGCCCCTTTAATGCCCAGCGGATTGCGCGGGCTCGGCGCGTCCTCGCTGATCAGCACCGCGACTGCCGGCATCTCCTTGGCTGAGACCATTATATAGTCTGCAAATGTCACCGCGAGTGGCTGGCCACGTTCGTCATATCTGAACTCTTCATACAAGGCGCCGCCAATGCCCTGCGCCACTCCTCCGGTGATCTGCCCCTCGATCATCATCGGATTGATGGCGCGTCCAACATCATAGGCTACCAGAAACCGCTCGATCGCAACCTCGCCCGTGCCGCGATCTACTCGGGCCACCGCGATATGGATGCCGTACGGGAACACCATATGATCGGTGAAAAACCAGCCCTCAGCACTCAATCCGGGCTCGTGATCGCCGCGCGTGCGCGACGTTGGCGCAACCGCGCGGGCGATGTCGGCAAGGCTCATGGATGGCGAGCTCTCTGGCGCCCCTTTGCGGACCACCCTGCCGGCGATTATATCGAGATCGGCGGCGGGCGTCTGCATGCGCTCGCTCGCGAGCTGCAGCGCCTTTTCTCTGACCTTTGTCGTGGCGATGTGGGTCGCCGATCCGGTCATGACCGATGCGCGCGAGGAGTGCGCTCCGATGCCGTGAGCTATTACATCGGTCCGGCCATGGATCACCTTGACGGCCTTGTAGTCGACGCCGAGCCCGTCGGCGCAGATCTGCGCCATGGCGGTCTCGAACCCCTGGCCTAAGGACGCACCGCCGGTGACTAATTCTACCACACCGCTCGTATCAACGGTTACACGCGCGCCATCGGCGGGGCCAAGCCCGCTTTTTTCCACGAACATGGCCAATCCGACACCCACCGCCTCACCCTCGGCGCGCCGACGGCGCAGGTCGTCTTGCAACTTGTTCAAGTTCAAGGCCATGAGCGTTTTATCGAGCAGTCCGGCGTAGTCGCCGGAATCGTAGACGACCTTCTCGCCGAGCGCCTCCACCGGCTGCTCGAACGGCATTTCCTCCCGCGAGATCAGGTTCACGCGGCGCACCTCGATTGGATCGAGCTTAAGGCGGTGCGCGATGGCATCCATCATTCGCTCGCGTACGAAACTGCTTTCGTATCGACCAGGCGCGCGATATGTGGCTGCCGGCGTCTTGTTGGTCAAGCGGAAGTGTCCGACCACCTCGCAGGCGGGCACCTTATAGGGCCCCGGCAGCATGCCGGCGGTCATGTCCGCGACCCGGGAACCGTGGGTGCGGATGTACGCTCCCTGATCGTGAAAGAACTCATCCTCGAGTGCCAGGATGCGGCCCATCGAATCCGTGGCGACGCGTAGCCGATGAACCTGCTCGCGCGAATGATTGGTCGCCATCAAATGCTCGCGCCGGTCTTCGATCCACTTGACCGGGCGATCGAGCCGCAATGCCGCAAGACAGACCAGGACATCCTCGGGATAGAGCTCGCCGCGAACCCCAAATCCGCCTCCCGTATGTCCCTCGAACAGATGCACGCTGCTGGGGCTGCGCCCCAGCAGCTGCGCAAGTAGATCGCGCGTTCGGTGAGGGACCTTGGCAGCGCCATGTAGTTCGAGAATGTCGCGCACCGTATCAAGACGTGCGATGGCGCCGCGTGTCTCCAAAGGAACGCCGGAATGGCGCCCGATCCTGAATTCGAGATCGATTACGCAATCAGCGCGCCTGAACCCAGCCTCGATGTCCCCGAAAGCCTTTTCAATGAGGGTCACTTCCGTCGAATAGCCTGGCTTGAATTCCCCGGGGGCATCAGTGGACGATAAGATCGGAGCGAGATCCGTGATTTTGACGAGCACAAGATCCGCGGCGTCTTCCGCGACATAGGGGTCCTCGGCAAAAACGACCGCGATCGGCTCCCCCACGTAGCGCACATGGTCTCTCGCCAATATCGGCTGCAAGTAGGGCTCGTAGCGTTCGATCTTCCCCTCGCGGAGCCCTATCGGCGGGACATCACCAACCTGCGCGGACGTCCAAACCGCGATCACGCCGCGATGGTTCAAAGCATCGCCGATGTCGACCGACAAAATTTTGCCGCATGCGCACATCGAGCGCACGACACGCATGTGGAGCTGGTGCGGGAAGTTGATATCGGCTGCAAAACGGCCCCACCCCTTGAGAAGCGGCAAATCCTCCAGCCGCAAGACCGAGCTGCCGACGAAATTCCGCATCTGAAACGAGCTCGGTATTCTGGCGCTATCGGCGCCGCACACTCATCGAGCGTCGCTTGCGCTATAGCCGGTGCGATTGATGTATTCTAGCGCCGTGCCGTCCGGATCGCGGAAATTGGCGCGGGGGCCGCGGATCACGCCTGTGCGACGATCCTCCTCGAAGAAAATCTCGACCCCATGCGCCCGCAAGTTGTCCAGGGCCTTTTGGTATTCATCCGCATCGACCATGAATGCATGGTGCACGCCGTTTGAATATTCGAGCTCGCCGACGATCGGAGGCGGGCGCTTGATGAGAAGCACGCATACACCCCCCGCGTCGAGGAAGGTCATGCTTTGATCGGGCAGCACCGACAGGAATTTGCACCCGACCACATCCGTATAGAAGCGGATGCTGCGATCGGGATCGCTGACCGGGATAGCGAAATGTGCAACTCCAGTTATCTCGACCATCTTTTTCTCCTGTTCCCATCAATGAGCGATCAGCCAGATTCCCCCATGCCCTCAGGCTGCGGCTCGGCTATCTGATCCTGCAGATGAATTCAATCTCGACATAGCGGGAATGTTCGCAGTCCGCCTCTTGCGCCCGTGCGATACGCGTTTTTCTCAGATCCCGACAGAAATCATTTTCGGCGGCTGAACCGATGATCGTTGCCATTCTCGTGCGCGCTGCTCTATCGCTGGACTGACCATCTGCCCGTGTTCGAACTTCACTTCGGGTGCCCATTCTGAGCTTTGATGATCGGCCGCCACTTGTCGAGCTCGGACCTGTAGTAAGCCGCAAGCCCCTTCGGGTCTTCTTGGTCGCGCGTCGGTACCTCCTGGCCAAGGCGCGCGAGGTGCTCATGCACGCTCGGGTCCTCGAGGGTTTCGACGGCAGCCGCTGCGAGCTTGGCAATGATTGCTTGCGGGGTGCCTTTGGGGGCCCACAGTGCATTCCAGGACACTATGTAAAGCCCAGGCAGGCCAGCCTCATCGATCGTCGGCACGTCGGGTGCCTGCGGCCACCGTTTTTGCTGCATCACCGCAAGAGCCTTGATCTTGCCGCCGCGTACGAACGGCATCGCAGTCGGCCCATCGATTGCACACAGCAAGTCGACATGAGCAGCTACGAGGTCTTGCAGCGACGGCGCTGCGCCGCGATAGGGCGCCAATAGGAATCGCGTGCCGGTCTTGCTTTGAAAATACTCGCAGGCGAGATGCGCCAGGCTTCCGGGGCCGGAGGTCGCGGCCAAAGCCTTGCCCGGATTTTGCCTGAGCCAGGCGATAAGCCCAAGCATATCGTCGGCGGGTAACGCACTTTTGCCCACGAAGATCACCGGAGCTACCGCGAGCATGGCAACCGGCTCGAAGTCGTTGACCACGTCATAGGAGACCCTGAAGCTATTGATCGCCCCTACGTGGCTCGCCCAGTTGCCGATGGCGAGCGTGTATCCGTCAGGCTCCGAGCTGGCTACGCGGGCAAGCCCGATCGTTCCCCCGGCACCCGAGATGTTCTCGACGATCAGCGGTTGCGCGAGCGCAGCGCGCATCCTTTCCGCTATGATCCGCGCCACGGTATCCGAAGGTCCGCCGGCCGGGAACGGCACTACCAAGGTCATTGGGCGGTTCGGAAACTCTGTCGCCGCGATCGCACTGCTCGTTAGGCAACCGAGCAGGGTCGTCATGGCGATCGCGAGCTTCTTTCCGCTCCGGGTCATCACGGCCCTTATTGGACTCCGGCGCCTCTTTATGCCAGCATCACTTTGTTTGGAACTTTAGTTTGGTACTGACGTGGTCGCGCGGCCACGCGACGTCGTACCAGCGCAGGAAGCTATGCAAGAGGGCGTGCTCCTTGGTCTCCAAGTAGTCGCCGGTGGCGAGAAGCGACTGCAACAGCTGATCGACTTCCTCGGTGAGATTGACGTCTATCGAGGTCTCCGTTGGTTTTGGCCAGTAGTTGGGCTCGTAATTCGGGTCGGGCTCAAGCTCCCGTTGCGTGCGGATCTCCTTGTTCCTGAAGTCCTTCGGTGTCTTTTGCGCGCGGAAACGACCGAATCGCTTGTGAATGATTTCGACCAGCTCCCGGGTTGATGGCGACGCCGCGAATACCTGCAGCCGTATCGATCCCGGGTCATAGTTGTTCAGGGGAATGGTATCGATGCCGCATATGATCGGCACCGAGAGCGTGTCGATGACCGCCAGCAGGTCCACATAGTCGTTCTGCTTGGCGCGGTTCCAATGAAACTCCCGCCGGCCGTCAGGGGTAACCGTCGTGCGCATCCAAAGATTGTACGAATCGTGCACGTCATCGGGCGTCAAGCCGTACTCCCTGATGGCTTCGGCGAATGTGTCCTGGCAATTCGGATGGTCGATGAACCCGTACTCGATCTCGTTGAGAAGACCGTTGCACCGGTGGCCCTGGTAGTATTGGTCGAAATTGTCGGAATGATCGAGAATCACCTGCATGGGTCGCGCGCGCGGAGACCCGGTCCAGATAACGGTGCCCTTCCCGATCGTTACCCCGCGCGTGCGATTAAATCCGCAATCGAGCCACTCCTTGTAATCGTGCAGGTTATAGGCGTTGTAGTCCACGCACGTCCCACCCTCGACCTGACTGATGCGCAGCACCTCCCCGGTGCGCACCGGAATTGCCTTGCCGGTGATCGGCTGGATGATCAGCTCCTCGCGCACCGCGCCGTAGGTCGGCGTGTCCACCTCGACGAAGCCTGGTGAACCCGTTCTGAACGGAGTTCCTCCGGCGATCAGAAAGCGCACATGCTCGACGGTAGCGCCTTTGAGGACATCCCCTCGACTGTTGCCGAGCATGCCTGCTTCGACAACCCGATCGATCAGTGCCAAATGGTTGGTGTTGACGGTGAGTTTCATGGTTGATCCTAGTGGTGAGTTTCATGGTAGGTGCCTAGTAAGCGGCTTAAAAATAAGTCAACGTCTTCGCTCAATTCCAATTCGGTCACCCGCATTCGAGAACTCGGATATGACAACAGTAAAGCACGAAGGTACCTCTGAATCCACCCTGGCTGTTCAATCCGAGCGGAGTAGCATGATTAGTTTTTGCTGGATGACTCCCACCCGCGAGAGTGGACATTGACCGGAATGAACCAGAGCAGGAAAACACGCATTGCGCATTTGGCCGGGCCTACGGCAACCATCCAGAACACGCCGCCGCTCGTCACCTCGAACAAGGCGCGTTCCAAGCATGGGTTGCCTTTGCTTAAGGATGTGGATGGGGCGCCGCTGCGACACGACGCACTGCGCGCCCAGCGCCTCGCGGCGCCTGCGAAGGTCTACGTGGAGCAGTTTTCCGCTCACCCGTTGGAATCAGACGTCGCTGAACTCTATGGGCCTCCGGACGGATACGTCGGCGCGGACGGCGTTTTTCGAGAGGAACGCCAGAACGCCAGCGACAAGGCAGTCTACGAGATCGAGCTGAAGCCAGAAGATGGTTTGTATCCACTTCCGTATATGGCAACCCAGGTCGACGGAACGGCGTGGGAGGAGGAATGCACCTTGCCGGGCGCGCCGAACGGCCGCCAAGGCTTCTTCCCCGATGGCTCGCACAGCTTCGAGGAAATCGACCGCATGTCGGTCGGCGTCGAAGGCACTGCCAGTCTGCTGTCCTCCATTGCAACAATCGATTTCTACCGCGGCGTGCCGCCGGGCGGCTTTACCAGAGGTCAGCCAGCGCATTTGCGCAGCGACAAAGGCGAGGGGGACATCCCTCCGGAAGTTCGAGGCACACATTTTTTCGGCTATAAGCCTTATCACCTCGCCGTCGGTCCCCCACGGCCGGCGCTTGCGAAGGCGACCAACGACGTGCAGGCGCTTGTCACCAGCGGCGACTACGATGGCGTGATCTGGACCCAAGGCAGCCCGCAGGTCGAAGAAAGTGCCTATTGGTTCAACCTGTTGATCGATACGACATTGCCTATCTGCTGCAACGCCGCGCAGCGTCCGCAAGGCCAGATCAGCGCCGATGGGCCCGCAAACATCGTGGACTCCGTGCGCTTCATTCGATCGCGCGTCTGGGCTGATGAGCACGGCCGCAATCGTTGTGGCGTCGTCGTCATCCAGGAGCAGCAGTTGTTTGCCGCCCGCGAGGTCGCCAAGGCCGATGCGCGTCCGGGCGGCTACGTGGCGGCCGGAGGGCATGGCGGCATCGTCGGCAACATCAGCCATACTGGCCGGATTGCGCTCACCTATCTTCCGGTATTCAAGCACACGTATCGGTCGGACCTGAAGATCACAAGTCTGCCGAACGCGGTGAAGGCTGCCAAAAAGGGCCAGGGCGGCATTGAAATGGTCGATATCGCGGTCAAGGACGGGAAGAGCAAGCTACTCCCTGGTGCTATTCCAGTGGTGACTATCTCAGCCGATGGCAGCTACTCCGGGATGGACTATGGACACGATACGGCGCCTGAAATCGATCTGATTGCCTCGATTGATCACAAGCTCAGTCTCGGTCTGCTCACGGGGTTCATCATCCAGGGCCTGGTGCCGTACGGTCGAACTCCCTCGCACACGCGCAACAAGTTGATGCTCAAGGCCGCATTCAGCGGCGTGCCGGTCGCGATCGCTGGCCGAGGCGCGCCTATGGGCTTTGCGGACCCCTCGGATTTCCAGATCGCCGCCACGAATCTCACCGCAAACAAGGCTAGATTCTTGCTGATGGCCTGCCTAATGAAGTTTGGGAGCCTGCCGCCAGCCAAGGATCCCGACAACCCGACGCGGGCGGAACTGGACGCCATCCGCGGGGCCGTCGCTGCCTATCAGGCGGTCTTTAATGAGCACTGAGCGGACGACGACTACAGCACCCAGCGAGTTGATAAGCTGCGTGCCGTCCAGCTCGAACGAAATTGTTTCATAAAAAGCGGCCGCAAGTGGCACGGGAGCAAGTCCGATGTACAAATCATTGAGAGTCCTGGCGCGGGGACTAGTTCTGGCCGGAGCGCTTTTGTTCGGGCTGGGGGCCGAAGCAGGCGAGCGGGTCGTGGTCGGGGTCACCGGTACGCCCAATGCGCTGGCGTGGCCATTCTATATCGCGATCGAAAAGGGGTTTTTCGCCGCTGAGGATATCAACATCGACCGGGTCTTTGCGCCCTCAAGCGCAGCTATGATGCTGCAACTTGCTGCCGGAGCACTCGATATCACAGTGGAAGGCGCCTTCGTCGACACGATGCGCGGCATTGAGAAGGGCGCTCCGATCTCGATTGTCCGCATTCTCGTTCAGACGCCACCCTATGAGGTGCTCGCCAAGGCATCGATCAAGAGCCTCAAGGAACTCAAGGGTAAGACTATCTCTATCGGCGGCGCAAAGGACGTCACGCGCATCTACCTCGACCGGATGCTGGAACCGAATGGTATCAAGGACAGCGAGGTCGACCTGGTGTTCGCCGGCGCATCTTCAGCCCGCTTGACCGCGCTTCAATCCGGCGCGGTCGATGCGGCGATTCTGACGGCGCCCTTCAATTTTTATGCCGCCACCGCGGGCTTCAACGTCGTCGGACGGACTGCGGACTATGTGACGGATCTTCCGCAAAACGGAACGGTGGTGAACCGCAACTGGGCCGCCGTCCACATGTCCACCTTGGAAAAGTTTCTCTCCGCCTTCAACAAGGCCATCGCCTGGTTCGGGGACGAACGCAATCGGGACGAAGCGATAAACGTCCTGGTCGTCACCGGTAATCTGAAACCCGAGGAGGTGGCAAAGAGTTACGAGTTTTTCCGCAAGGGCGGATTTTTCGAACCGACGGGAAGCGTTTCGAGAGCCAAGCTCCGTGCCGTGGCCAATGTCCTGGTGAGCCTGGGTGATCTCCCGACCGATATCAGCATCGATCAGCTACTGTTGCCCGGCGTGACGAAGGTGACCGATTAAAATCCGGCATTGTATTCCCTCACCTTAGCTCATGCCATTCGCACGTTCTTCGTAAAATCGTAGTTGGCGGCATGTTCCGATTCATACACCTGTACGCGACGAGACTTGTCGTAACCTGGATCGAAGACTTTCTTGAGGAACTCAAGCTGTAGCGTCCAGGCCGATTCGGCCGCGTCGCGGCGGTAGCGGCCCGGCATGGTGTCGTTGAGCCAGCCATGCGGCACGCCAGGATAGACCTTTATCGTATAGGTCTTGTCATAGCGATCGAGACAGTCGCGGAAGCGCCGGACATCAGCGAGCGAGATGACGTGGTCGACCTCGCCGAATATGCCGAGCACCGGGCACTCGGTGCGAGCGATAATGTCCTCCAACGGCTTGGGGAAGCGCTCGTTGACCTTCCATTCGCTCTCGGAAGCTGCTCCGTACCACACCAGCGCGGCGGCGATCGGACGTTCGGCAGCGAACACGAGCGGGTGGCGACCGGTCTGGCATACGCCTTTGACCGCAATCTTGGTCTGATCGACTTGCGGGAACATGGCGAGTTCCGCAAGGGCGGTGTTGATATGCTCGACCGCTTCTGGGTCCTTGAACTGGTACCCGGCATCGCCGCGGTGCAAGGCATCCTGATCCGGATGCTTGTAATAGAAATCCGGCGCGATGCAGACAAAGCCGTCGCGCGCCAAGCGGGTGGCAAGGTCGCAGGTGTGCTTCACAAGGCCGTAGCGCTCGTGCATGAGTACGATGGCAGGGACCTTGCTGTCACTGGCCGGCATTGCGAGAAATGCCGGTAGCCCCCCGGCACAACGAATGGTCTTGCTCACGATCTCAGCCACGGAATCCCCATCTTACACAGCAAGCTAATCCCCGGGTGCCGAACGAACCGACGCTTCTGAAACTCCCGGCTTCTTTGCCGCAAGCAGCAGGTTCGACTGATTTGGCCGCCATCGGTAGCCGATGCCGAAATCGATCGGGCGGCCGTTCTTGAAGAGCGCGGCATAATTCCGCTGGTACATGCCGCGGAAGACACCGATCGGGCCGACATATCGGCCGAACGGCTGCAGATCCCACTTCTGAGGATCGTAGCCGGCGAGAGGGATGCCGGAATCGTCTTGAATCATCACCGCACTGTTGGCGAGCAGGAAGTCGCGGACCGTCGAGAAGTTGCTCCCGTGCAGCAGGTAGGAGGCGCTCTTCACGAAGCTGTCCCCCGGCGCGAGCGTCTCGCAGAACTGCAGGAACTTGCTGCTCTTGACCCCTTCGTTGGCTAGATTGGTGCTGAAGTAATACAGCGTCCTCGCCTCACCGTCGCTTCCGGCGAAGGTGATCTTGACGCCGTGCCCCGCGATTCCGCGAGCAGGGTCGACGTCCGGTTGCACGCCACCCGCTTCATCCAGCCTGACAGGGGTGACCTCGCGGATGGTCTTGCCCGAGCGAGCCAGGAATACGTAGAGCACCGGCAGCGTGCCATTGAACCGTCCGCGCCAAAAATCCGATCCCATTTGGCGGGTGATGAAGTAGCTCAGTGACATGAGTGTCCTGAGCGAGAACCGCAGGTTTGCGAGGTCCGGTGCAAGCGAGCCGCGCAGAGTGGTGGGGTCAGGCAGCGGGCGGACCGGCTCGAGCCCGGCCAGCACGTACGTCGTGGCCTTGGGGTAAAAAGCGTTTGCATAGAGAAAGTCCGCTCCACTGAACATGTAGAACACGGTCGGCCGCGCTGCCGGGAGAGCGTCGATCGACCAGGCGCGAATCCGCGCGAGCTGGTCGTGTTCGACCCGATCGAAGGCGGCATCGAAGGCGCTGGCATGCTGTTGCCAGGCGGGATCCTTGGTCAATGGTGCGAGCGGAGAATCGGCAGCGGGGGGCATGCCGGCAAGGAAGCGCGCTGTATCGTTCGGAGATACGATATCGGCAGCGCACGCTGGTGCCAATGCGGCGCATAACATACCCGCCGCGGCGGCGATGACGGATCTGCGCTGAAGCATTTGAATGGCTCCCATAGGCGTTGCAAACCTGAGAAGCTTCTAGGCCTATCTCCCGACCCGAAACAATCCAGGCGTTTAACATAACACTGGACAGCGAGGTCAAACGCCAGGATGATGGCTCAACTTTTACGTTTAGAGCGGAGCTTCAGCGCGCAATCTGCGAATCCAATGTATTTTCGTGCAAGCTCTCGTTCTGATACGTTTGAAAAAACAACCTCCTCAGGAAAGAGAGCGGTGGAGCAAAAGGCAAACCCCCGTCGCCGCGATCAGCGCGCGATGGATGAGGCGATCACCGCGCTCGCAGCGCGATTTGGCAATCGGCTCGTGACTTCACGCGCCGTGTGCGAGCAGCACGGCAATACCACAACCTGGATCCCCAACGAGCCGCCCGATGCGGTGG
>DASXIG010000128.1:0-1931 GCA_036498105.1 Xanthobacteraceae bacterium
ACCGGGGCGCGAATCAGCGAAAGTTGTTGTGCAGCAACGACTTTTCTCTGATCCAAGGAGCGCCCCGATGCCGACAGAGTGTAGCGCAGAACGGTTTGATTTTGGAGTGGTAGAAGGTCGGGCTGTGGAAGCGGCCTTTGACGGCGGCTTGGTGACGTCGGATGCCGGAGCGCTGCTTCTGGGCGTAACGGATCGTGCGATCGATCTGGTGGGTCGCTTTGCGGATTGCTTTCGCGATCATCGCCGTCAGGACCTGATCGAGCATGCGGTCGGCACGTTGATCGGGCAGCGGGTGTTTGGCATCGCGCTCGGCTATGAAGATCTCAACGACCATGATGAACTTAGGCACGATCCGCTGATGGCGGTGCTGGCTGGCAAGCTTGCGGCCCGGCGCAGGGACTGCGCACCGGTAGCCGGCAAGTCGACGCTGAACCGGCTGGAACTGAGCCAAAGCGAACCTTCGCGCTATCACAAGATCGCCTATGACGCGGCGGCGGTCGAGGCGCTGCCGGTGACGCTGTTCCTGGAGGCGCACAAGCGACCGCCGAAGCAGATCATCCTCGATCTCGACGCTACCGACGATCCGCTGCACGGGCATCAGGAAGGACGTTTCTTCCACGGCTATTACGACTGCTACTGCTATCTGCCGTTGTACGTGTTCTGCGGCCGGCATCTGTTGGCGGCCAAGCTGCGCCCCTCCGATATCGATGCCAGTGCGGGCAGCGTCGCGGAGGTCGAGCGGATTGTCCGGCAAATCCGCACCCGCTGGCCGTTCGCGCGCATCCTGCTGCGAGCCGACAGTGGTTTTGCACGCGAAGCGTTGATGGCGTGGTGCGAGAACAACCGGGTGGATTACCTGTTCGGGCTCGCCCGCAACGCCCGCCTGGTCGCCATGATCGAGGAGGAGCTTGCCGCGGCGAAAGCCGCGGCCGAGCAGACCGGCCGCCCGGCGCGTCGCTTCAAGGACTTCCAGTGGAGCACGCTCGATAGCTGGAGCCGAGAGCGCCGCGTCGTCGCCAAGGCGGAGTGGACGCAAGGCGAAGCCAACCCGCGCTTCGTCGTCACCTCGCTCAAGCGAGCCGAGACCGGCGCCCGCACCCTTTACGAGGACATTTACTGCGCGCGCGGCGACATGGAGAACCGTATCAAGGAATGCCAGCTCGATCTCTATGCCGACCGCACCTCGGCGGCGACCATGCGCGCCAACCAACTGCGGCTGTGGTTTGCCTCGATGGCCTATGTGCTGATCTGTGCCCTGCGGCGCATCGGCCTGGCCGAGACCGTCTTTGCTGACGCCACCTGCGGCACTGTCCGCCTCAAGGTCCTCAAGGTCGGTGCGTTGGTGCGCATCTCCTGCCGCCGCATCAGGATCGCCATGGCCTCGGCTTGTCCTGCCGCCGAACAATGGGGCTACGCCGCGCGCCGCCTGGCTGATGCCGCCCGTGCCCGCGCCGCGCCGGTCTGACACGCGAAAGCTGCGACGCGCCAAAACCGCCGCATCACCACCTGGCCCACTGGAGAAACCCACAACCAACAATGCCATCCGCGCCTTCCGGCGCCGCCATCCTTCATGGCCATCGCTGATCCCCCGAACCGGCGTGCCAGATCAATCAGGGCCGTGAGAAATGCGGGTTAGAGCCGCTCAGCGGCCGTTGCCGCGGCAGCCACCGCCGGGGCCGATGTGAAAGCCGCGCGGGCAGGCATGCGCCGCCGGATTGGCGAAGTTGCGCAGGCATCCGCCATAGGGGCCGCGGTGCCAGCCCGGGCCGCATCCGCCGGCAACCGCGATGACGTCGCTGTTGGCTGGCGCGAGCGGCGCCAGCGGCATCGCATTGGCGGCGCCCGAGAGGGTGCCGAGCAGGAAAGCGGCTGCGATCAATCTGTTCATGAAAGTCTCCGTTCGCATCGATTGAAGGGGAAGGTGTGTCAGC
>DASXIG010000129.1:0-2052 GCA_036498105.1 Xanthobacteraceae bacterium
GATAAATGCAGACGTCGTGAGATAGGGGCCGTTGTCCCACCCCGGGGTCGAGATCGGCACCGGCAGGCCGTCGAGCGCCGCGCCGGGCCGGTCGAGCGCCGCGCCCTCGATGACGATCTCCTGGCACGGCGCATTGTCAACCAGGCGCGGTGGAACGAGATTGTTCATGGCGCGCGTCCAGGCTGCGCTCAGCCGATCGAGCGGGTGGCCGATGCCGATCTGATAAATCTTCGGGCTTGCGCCCATGGCGCCCACGACCACGGGAATATCGTATCTCTGCCCCTTGGCATCCACGACATTGGTGAACAGCATGGCCTTGCGGTCGTTCTCGTCCAGGCCGCCGCGAAACTGCCAGCGCATCAGCGGATGGATCTCGGTGTCCTTGTTGATTGGGATGTCCACCTTCAGCAGCAGGCCGGCCTGCTCGAGCGCAGCGAGCTGGTCGTGCAGGTCGGGATAGGAGCGCGACGGCCGGACCTCGCGCGGAATCTCAGCAGCTTTGGTCATCGCACCCTGCACATCAGCTGATCCGTGCGGCATCGCGCAGGCACTCGATGAGCGAGGTGCGCATCAGGAACTTCTTGGCTAGCTTCGGGTCCTCTGCCGCCCGCCGCATCTCTTCGCGATATTTCCGCCGGATTTCCGGATCGCGCTGCTCCATATTCTTTTTGTTGGCGATGGTGGCGGTCTGCACGTGCTCCACCGCGACATGCCGGCGCTGGCGCACATAGCGGTCGAGCGCGCCCTCGTCCTCCTCGCCGCGGAGCACGCGCAGCATGTTTGCGGAAAGGTTGACCGCATCGTGGATGCCGCTGTTCATGCCCATGGCCCCGATCGGGCTGTTGAGATGGGCGGCGTCCCCGACAAGGACGATGCGCCGGTCGCGGAAGGTTGCGGCGACGCGCTGGTGCACGACGTAGGAGTCCCAGAGCACGATCTCATAAGATTGCGCCTGGGGATGAAACCGCTGGAACTTGCGCTGGCACGTCTCCAGCACGCGCTCCCGGTCGAGCGCCTCCTCCATGCTCACGGGCACCACCAGCCGGTAGACACCGGGCGGACCTTTCCAGGAGATCTTGAACAGATTGTACCACTCGACCGGATCCGAAATGTAGTTGCGCAAGGCATAGCCCGCCTGCGAGAAATCGTAGGGGCTGCCGATGATCATGAAGCGCTCGGGATAAGTGAAGCCTTCGAACGCGATGCCGGCCTGCGCGCGCACCGTGCTGCGCGCCCCATCGGCGCCGATCAGATAACTCCCGCTGATGCGCTCGCGCGTGCCGTCGGCGCGCTGCACTTCCACTTCCACCGCGTGCTCGGATTGCGAGCAGCCGACCACTTCGGTGTCGGTCTGGATGTCGAGGGTCGGAATGCCTTTCGACATCTCAAACAGCACGCGCGAGACCTTGTCCTGCTCGCATTGCAGCACCCAGGGGTGTCTGGTTTCGCCGGCGAGCAGCGCGTGGTCGAAGGAAGCCAACAGCTCCTGCTGGTCGTAATAATTGACGATCGGGCACACGAGCCCGAGCGGCTCGATGCGCTCATAGACGCCGAGGTCGTCGAGGATGTCGAGCGAAGCCGGATGTATGGTGGCCGCGCGCGGCTCCTGGTGGACGATGTCCTCCTTGTCGAAGAGCGTGACATCGATCCCGGCGCGGCCGAGCACGAGCCCGACGATGAGCCCGACCGGCCCAGCCCCGGCAATAATGATCCTGCCGTCCTTTGGCATTCTTAAGTTCTGATTTAACCCACGTGACTATCACTTGCGTCATTCCGGGGCACCCCAAGTCGGCTCTTGCCGACTTGGGGTGAGCCCGGAATCCATAAACCTAACCTTTGCGATAAATGCGCCGCCGGTGGTTATGGATTCCGGGCTCCGCTCGCACTCGGACGGCGCGAAGCGCCATCCGTGCGAGCGGCCCCGGAATGACGGAGCAAATTTACGCCGGGACCTTTTCCGCCGCCGGCTCCACTTCCTTCACGGCACAGCGCCAGCCGGAATGGGTGAGGTCGAACACGATGCCGTTCGGATCCTTGTACTTGACCTCATAG
>DASXIG010000130.1:0-2370 GCA_036498105.1 Xanthobacteraceae bacterium
TTTTCCAGCATCTCCGCGAACGGCTGCGGAAACTCGCCGATCTCGATCTTGCCCGCTTTCAGCGCCTCGGCCATGGCAGGGAACGGCACCGGCGTGACGGTGAGGTCGGAGTCCGAAAGACTATGCCGGGCGAGCGCGGTCTTGAGCCAGAGCTGGCCGTCAGTGGCAAAGCCGTTGATGCCGACGATCTTGCCTCTGGTGTCAGCGACCGACTGGATGGGGGATTCGGCTTTCACAAAGTATGAGGTGGCAAAGCCGCGCGGGCTTTCCCGCACAAGCGACGCGATCACCTTCCCGCTGACGCCCTCGGCCGCTGCGAACAGGACGCCGACGGCCCCGCTCGAGGCAATGTCGATGGCGCCGGCCTCGAACGCCTGAGAGCGCTGGGTCGAGCTCTGAAAGCGTGTGGCCTCGAGCCTGTAGGCCTTGCCGTAGTTCTTGCCGAGGTCGGGTTTTGCCAACAGCAGATAGAGCTGTTCCTCGGCCGCGGCGCCATAGCCCAGACGGATGGTCGATGGCTCGGCACTCCTGGCCGGCGCCGCTGTTGCGCATGCGGCGCCCAATACGGCACCCACGACGGAAACTGCAACAACACCGCCGATTGCCGATCGCCTCGCACAGGCCATGCCGTTCTCCAATGGCAGATGCAACCCGCTCCTTCTCCCTACGAGGGAAGAAGGGCGGGATGAAACGTTCCCTACTAAGCCAGCGCGCGCCGCCGGGCTATTTGTCCGGCGTGATCAGGCCTTCCCACACCCGCGGCCCGGTATAACCAGGTGCAAGCGCGTAGCTCGTCCGAGGATCGGCGACCGCGGCGGCTTCAGCGACGCTCAGCGCGACCATTGTCAGCGTCTCGTTGTAACCATCGAGATAGACCGGGGCGCCGCTGAAGCGCTGATAGACCGTGTCGATCTGGTCAAGAGCCTCCACGCATGCATGCCAGAGCTGGCAGACGGTCTCGGACGGGACCACCACCACCGCAAGCGACGCGTTGTAGGGATCGAATCGCACCGGTGCGCCACCGAATTCAGGATGAGTTACCACCGTTTGCGCCGAAGCCGGCGCGAAAGCCGCAAGCGTTGCGGCGACGGCACCGCCGACCACCGCTTTTCCAATGAGATTTGCCACAGTGACCCTCCATGATACGCGACACAATGGCAGGCAGACCCCCACGGTCGTTGCTGCCAATTCCATAGGGCGCGATGTCCCCATCGCACGTTCCCGTTATTTGTCGCCTTTGCGGCAACGAAGGTTCAAAATCGGGCTGTTACCCCGCCGTGTATCCCCCATCCACCAGGAAGTCGGAGCCGGTGACGAAGCTCGCCTGATCGCTCGCCAGAAAGAGTGCCGCGCTTGCAATCTCGTCAGGGTCGGCGAGCCGGCGCAGCAGGTGCGCGTTCCCGAGCGCTGCGCTGGCGGCCTGCAGATCGCCATAACGGCGGGCGAGCCGGCCCGTGGCGACTGCCCCCGGGGAGAGCGCATTGACGCGGATGCCATCGATCGCGTGGTCGATTGCCATCGCCTTTGCCAGCTGGATGAGCGCGCCCTTGGTGGCGCAATAGGCCGGGCGCCGCGCGGTTGCCACGCGGCCCAATTGCGAGGCGATGTGGATGATGCTGCCTCCACCGGAGCGCACCATCAGCGGCACGACCGCGCGGCTCATCAGGAACGCACTGCGCACGTTGGCGGCAAAGGTCGCATCCCACGTGGCGGGACTGAGTTCGACGATGGTGCCGCTCGGCTCGTCGCAGGCGACCCCGTTCACCAGAACATCGATGCGCCCGAACATCGCGACGGCGGCATCGACGGCTGCCTGCACGTCGTCCTCGCGCGTCGCATCGCAGCGGCGCGTCCGCACGCCGTCGTCCATTTTGCCGAACGCAGCGGAGAGCGCATCCGCGTTGATGTCGAGCGCAAGCACGCGCGCGCCGTCGGCCCGGAACGCCGAGACAATGGCTGAGCCAATGCCGCCCGCCGCGCCGGTGACCAGCGCGACCTTCCCTTGCAAGCTGGGTTCTGAAATGGTCATCGCGCCTCAAATGGAGCATAGACGCGGTCGAACTCGAGCTCGGTTGCGACCATGCGCTTATGCGCCGCATCGAGCCAGGGCTGGAGCCGCTTCACCCGCTGGGAGATGGCGCCGAAGTCGCGGCGGAATCCGGGCATCACCGCCTCCACCGCTTCGTAAATCTCGTCCTCGTTGACCGTGGTCAGCCGCCGGTCGCGCACCACCACGGCTCCCTCGACAATGACGTGGCGCACGCCGCGTCCGGCCTCGATGTGCACGAGCTGGCGCACCGCGCTGTTGCACGGCGACCAGCTCGGATCGCTCATGTCGATCAAGGTGAGGTCCGCCCGGCAGCCCGGTGC
>DASXIG010000131.1:0-5704 GCA_036498105.1 Xanthobacteraceae bacterium
TGGCGCAGACGCTCGCGCGCATCCTCGATGTGCCCTTCACCATGGCGGATGCGACCACCCTCACCGAAGCCGGCTACGTGGGCGAGGACGTCGAGAACATCATCCTCAAGCTCCTCCAGTCCGCGGACTACAACGTCGAGCGTGCGCAGCGTGGGATTGTCTATATCGACGAGATCGACAAGATCAGCCGCAAGTCCGACAACCCCTCAATCACCCGCGATGTGTCCGGCGAGGGTGTCCAGCAGGCGCTGCTCAAGATCATGGAAGGCACCATTGCGTCGGTGCCTCCGCAAGGTGGACGCAAGCACCCGCAGCAGGAGTTCTTGCAGGTCGATACGACCAACATCCTGTTCGTCTGTGGCGGCGCCTTCGCAGGGCTGGAAAAGATCATCTCGGCGCGCGGCCGTTCCACCTCGATCGGCTTTGCCGCCAAGGTTATGGCGCCCGAGGACCGAAAGTCCGGCGAGATTTTCCGGGAGGTCGAGCCGGAAGACCTGCTGAAATACGGCCTCATTCCGGAATTCGTCGGCCGTCTGCCCGTGGTCGCAACGCTGGAAGACCTCGACGAGCCCTCGCTGAAGCTGATTCTGACCCAGCCGAAGAACGCGCTGGTCAAGCAGTACCAGCGGCTGTTCGAGATGGAATCGATCGATCTCACCTTGGCGGAAGAAGCGCTCGGCGCCATCGCCCGCAAGGCTATCGACCGCAAGACCGGCGCGCGGGGGCTGCGCTCCATCATGGAGGGCATCCTGCTCGACACCATGTTTGACCTCCCGAGCCTCGAAGGGGTGGAAGAGGTCGTCATCTCGCGCGAGGTGGTCGAGGGGACAGCACGGCCGCTCTACATCTATGCCGACCGAGCCGATCGGGCGAGCGACGCCAGCGCCTGAACGCCGTTACCTGCCGCTCGATTCGGCAAATCCCGTTCGGGATGCAGTTTTGCCGCGCCTTCTAATTGCTTGATTTTTCGGGTTTGCTTGACTCGAACCCGCCCCGTCGCCACCTATTGGGGCGAAACTAAACGCGAAGGACACTCCGGGGAGGGTCTAGTAGCCACCCTCCGGCCAATCGCTTCCCTTCCCGGCCCACCTCAGCACTCGCCCACGGCGCCGAATTTTCGGGTCTCAGGGCGAGGGGCACAACACAAAAGGAACTGGGCCTATGACCAGCGCAAAACCAAAGCCGCCTCTCATCGCCGGCGAAACCCGCGCCTATCCAGTCTTGCCGCTGCGGGACATCGTCGTCTTTCCCCACATGATCGTGCCGCTCTTCGTCGGGCGCGAGAAGTCGATCAAGGCGCTCGAAGAGGTGATGCGCTCGGACACCTTCATCCTGCTCGCGACCCAGAAGAATCCGTCCGACGACGATCCCGCGACCAGCGCCATTTACGAGGTCGGGACGCTTGCCAGCGTCCTCCAGCTGCTCAAGCTGCCTGACGGCACCGTCAAGGTGCTCGTCGAAGGGGCCGCGCGCGCGCGGGTCCAGAGCTACGGCGAGCGCACCGATTATTACGAAGCCTCCGCGCTCGTGCTCGCGGACTCCGCGGGCGAGCAGGTCGAAGCCGAAGCGCTGGCGCGCTCGGTGATCAACGAGTTCGAGAACTATGTGAAGCTCAACAAGAAGGTGTCGCCCGAAGTGATCGGCGTGGTCCAGCAGATCGAGGACTATGCCAAGCTTGCCGACACCGTCGCCTCGCATCTTGCGGTCAAGATTCCCGACAAGCAGCTCATTCTGGAAACGCCGACGGTCACCGAACGCCTGGAGAAGGTGCTCGGCATGATGGAAAGCGAAATCTCCGTGCTGCAAGTCGAGAAGCGCATCCGCACGCGGGTCAAGCGTCAGATGGAGAAGACCCAGCGCGAGTACTACCTCAACGAGCAGATGAAGGCGATCCAGAAGGAGCTCGGGGACGAGGAGGGCAAGGACGAGCTCGCTGAGCTCGAGGATAAGATCAAGCGCACCAAACTCTCGAAGGAGGCGCGCGAAAAAGCCCAGCACGAGCTCAAGAAGCTGCGCCAGATGTCGCCCATGTCGGCTGAGGCCACCGTGGTGCGCAACTATCTCGACTGGCTGCTCTCGATCCCATGGAACAAGAAGACCAAGGTCAAGAAGGATCTCAAGCTCGCGCAGGAGATCCTCGACAACGATCACTTCGGCCTGGAGAAGGTGAAGGAGCGGATCGTCGAATACCTCGCGGTCCAGCAGCGCGCCAACAAGCTCACCGGACCGATCCTGTGCCTCGTTGGTCCGCCCGGCGTCGGCAAGACCTCGCTGGGCAAATCGATCGCGCGTGCGACCGGCCGCGACTTCGTGCGCGTCTCGCTCGGCGGGGTGCGTGACGAGGCCGAGATCCGCGGTCACCGGCGCACCTATATCGGCTCCATGCCCGGCAAGATCGTGCAGTCGATGCGGAAAGCGAAATCGTCGAACCCGCTGTTCCTGCTCGACGAAGTGGACAAGATGGGCGCGGATTTCCGCGGCGATCCGTCGTCGGCGCTGCTCGAAGTGCTCGATCCCGAGCAGAACCACACCTTCAACGACCACTACCTCGAGGTCGACTACGACCTCTCCAGCGTGATGTTCATCACGACGGCGAATACGCTCAATATCCCGCCGCCCCTGATGGACCGTATGGAGATCATCCGGATCGCGGGTTACACCGAGGACGAGAAGGTGGAGATCGCGCGCAAGCACCTCATCCCACACGCGATCACCAAGCATGGCCTCGACGCCACGGAGTGGTCGATCAACGACGAGGCGCTCCTTCTGCTCATCCGCCGCTACACGCGAGAGGCCGGAGTGCGCAACCTGGAGCGCGAGCTGTCCACCCTCATCCGCAAGGCGGTGAAAGAGCTGACCTTGTCGGGTAAGAAGTCGATCGCGGTCGACCCCGGCGTGGTGGCGGACTATCTCGGAGTGCCGAAGTTCCGCTACGGCGAGGTGGAGGATCTCGACCAGGTCGGTGTGGTCACCGGGCTGGCATGGACCGACGTCGGCGGCGAGCTTCTCACCATCGAGGCCGCGATGATGCCGGGCAAGGGCAAAATGACCGTCACCGGCAATCTCCGCGACGTGATGAAGGAGTCCATCTCCGCCGCAGCCTCTTATGTCCGCATGCGTGCGGTCGCATTCGGCATCGAGCCGCCGTCGTTCGACAAGAAGGACATCCACGTGCACGTGCCCGAGGGCGCGACCCCGAAGGATGGGCCGTCGGCGGGCGTTGCGATGGTCACGGCCATCGTGTCGGTCATGACCGGGATTCCGGTGCGGCGCGATGTCGCCATGACCGGCGAGATCACGTTGCGCGGCCGCGTTCTGCCGATCGGCGGCTTGAAGGAGAAGCTGCTGGCGGCTTCGCGCGGCGGCATGAAGACCGTGCTGATCCCCGAGGAGAATGCCAAAGACCTCCTGGAAATCAGCGAGAGCATCAAGAAGAACCTGGACATCCTCCCGGTCTCGCGCATGGACGAGGCGCTCGCCCGCGCGTTGGTGCGCAAGCCCGAGCCGATCGAATGGGACGAGGACAAGGCCAAGCCCACGGAGACTTCGGTCACCACCGAGCCTCCCGTGGAGGAGGACTCTTCAACGCTCACGGCGCATTAAGTCTGATGCGCTCGTAGGGGCGGGGCATTTTGCCTCGCCCTCCTCGGCGACCGGTGTTGCTGGGATCAGGCGGCGCAACTGCGTCGCCCCTGCGAGAAAAAGAACGGCGACGCCTCAGGCGCCGCCGCTTTCGTTTGCGCAGATAAACGATAAAAAGATCTTGACAAATAGAGAACTAATATAGAACATAAGATGAACCTGGGTGCCAGCCTGACTGGCTGTTTCAGGGAGTCAGTCGCCTGATGTCGTCAGGCGACAACATTGTCGGGAGAAGCACATCATGAGAACGAAGTTGGGCTTGGCCGCGAGTGTTGCGCTGATTGCGGTGCTGGCGTGGTCACCAGCTGTGGTCGCGCAGCAAAAGACGGCCCGGCAGTGCCGGGACGAGTGGAGCGCGAACAAGGTTGCCATTGCCGCGAGCGGCAAGACGCAGCGGGTATTCGTGGCCGAATGCCGCGGCGTTCCTGTCGTGCCGGCAATTGCCGTGGAGTTCGGCAAGGGCCAGTACGGGAGCGAGGCGGAGGCCAAGGCGGCATGCCACAACGACCCCGTTGTCTGGGTCAATCTGCGCTCGAAGGTGTATCACGAGTCAGGCAGCAAGAATTACGGGACCACCAAGGTCGGGGCCTATATGTGCCAGCAGGACACCGTGGCGGGCGGCTTCCATCCTCCAAAGGCAATCAAGGAGCCGGCCGCAGAAACCAGCAAGCCGGCTTCGAGCTGAGGACGCCGGTACACCTGTCGGAATGACTTGCCCCGGCGGGCCGCGCAACGATAAACGACGGGGAGGGCGGTTAGCTCAGCTGGCAGAGCGCCTGCTTTACACGCAGGATGTCGGCGGTTCGAGTCCGTCACCGCCCACTCAAGTCAGCGCACGCCCCACGCCCACTTCGCCCATCGAAGGCCTATGTAGGGGCGGGCTTCAAACCCGCCCCTACGCGACCGTAGATCGTGCGGACGGGAGGAGCCGTCCGCTGGTCCGCGCTCGGTAGTCTGGCGCTCAGACAGATTCCTTGAGCTCCTTGGCGGCGCGGAAGGCGACCTTCTTGCTGGCCTTGATCTGAATGGGCTCGCCGGTGGCGGGGTTACGTCCCATGCGGGCCGCGCGCTTGCGCACCTGCAGGATCCCGAGCCCGCCGATGCGGATGCGGTCGCCCTTCTTGAGATGCTTGGTAACGAGACCGACGAGGTCGCCAAGCACGGCCTCGGTCTGCTTTTTCGACATCTCGTGAGATTCCGAGAGATTTGCCGCGAGATGCTTGAGGGTTACGGTCGCAGGTGTACCCGGTTTCTTCGCTGCCATGGCTGGCCCTCCTTTTGAAAGTGGCAGGATGCTGCCACTTCATCACTGTGTCGCATTAGACGATTCGGATCTGCTCGACCATCATTTATTGCCGAAATACCTGGGTTTTTTCAATCGCTCCGCTCGGAAATCCCCAATTGACGGGCCTTGCCGCCACTTGTGCCGGGTCGGAGCCCTCGTTGAGGCCCCAGAATAAAGGCTTTTAGGCAGCTTCCGAGGCAGGGCAAGGACCCGCGCCTTGACTTGCCCAGGGGGCGTATTTAACTCCCCTCAACGCCCGCGGGGGCGTAGCTCAGTTGGTTAGAGCGTCGGCCTGTCACGCCGAAGGTCGCGGGTTCGAGCCCCGTCGCTCCCGCCATTTAAACAATTCACTTAGCCGCAGCTGCTTTACCTTATGACACTCGCATGGCCGGGGTTGTGACACTTTTGGACGACTTCTGTTCGCGCATTTCCTTTCGGCCACCCTCGCACGCTTCATCGACACCGACACGACGTTCACGGGGTTGTAGATCTTACGCAAGCTAGTCGAGGCCGCGAATCGTGTTCGCCATCTTGTTTGATAGATCGGTGTCGGTCGTGCCGCCGGCGTCCGCTTCGTCTTCCCTCGGGCGCCGCATGTCGAGCGTCCGCAAGTGAGCCTCACATCTGCAGAACCTTCACAAGAGACGGCACCGCTGCTCCGGGGTCAGGAGTGCGCAATACTCGGTTTTTCCGAACCAGCGATAGCGGTTGCGGGCGATGAGGGCATAAAGCCAGTCGCGCAGGCGTTCGGGGACCACGGCGGCGCCGCGGAGTACG
>DASXIG010000132.1:0-5040 GCA_036498105.1 Xanthobacteraceae bacterium
GCAAGGTTGGGTTGCCTTTCAGATCGAAAGTACCGCCGACGCAAAGCACCTCGATCCGGAAGGGATAACCGCCGACCGAAAGGGTTTCGCAGTCCTGCCGTCGCCCTGCCTGACGTTCGCGCTCGCGCAGGGAAGCAATCTCCGCTTTGGCTTGGGCCGCGGCGTAAAACCAAAAGCCGGTCCAGGCAACAGCGAGCGCCAGAACCAGACCGAGGATTACGAGCAGTGGCCAGCGCCTGGGAGGCGAGGGCGGACTGGTGGGCTTGGACATTTCAGGCTCAGAGCTCAGATGCCGGATGTCAGAGATCAGATGTCAGAGATTACAAGTTCGCATATCATATCGGAGTTTTCCCTCGATAAACTATGGGCCTTGATCTTCTGACCTCTGACATCCGATCTCCGACATCCGGCCATGGATCCCGACTCTCTCCACGCAGACGAAGACCTCTGGGTTTTCGCATATGGCTCGCTCATGTGGCGCCCTGGTTTTTCGTTTGTCGAGCGCGTTTCGGCTCGACTCCTCGGGGCACATCGATCGCTCTGCGTCTATTCCTTTGTCCATCGCGGGACTGCGGAACGGCCCGGCCTCGTGCTCGGGCTGGACCGGGGCGGGGGGTGTCGCGGCGTCGCCTACCGCGTGAGCGCGCAGCAACGCATGACTACCGTCATTTACCTGCGCAAGCGCGAGCAGGTCACGTCCGTCTACCGGGAAGTGGTCCGTCCGGTCTGGCTGGACGATTCGTGCGACGGGAGAGTGCCGGCTCTGTGCTATATCGTTGACCGTGGTCATCCCCAATATGCGGGACGCCTCTCGCTTGAGCAGCAGCTGCACCACATACGGCAGGGCCACGGCATCTCGGGGGCGAACCGCGATTATGTCGTTGCCACCGTAACCGCGCTCGAGCAACTCGGGTATCAGGACGCGCAGCTGCATCGACTGGCGCAGCACCTTGCGCCGCACGGATCAATGCACGCGGCCCAGCCACATGCGATCTCGGCACGTGATTCGGATGCGCGGCGCAGCCGAGGCACGTGAAGCTGAATTTTAGTGCTCGCTCGATGAGCTCCGGACGTTTACTTCATTTCCGGCTGCGCGACTGACCGTCCGCGTCTCGGGACTGACGCCGGCGGCAGCAAGGTCCCGCTCGCCTTCTTCCACGAGCCCCGCGGTGGTGGTCTCGATCTGCGTCTGCAGCCGGTCGAAAAAATGAATCTTGTCCAGCCCTGCCGGGATGGGATCGAGTATCTCGACCCGGATGGTGCCGGGATATCGGCGCCACGTCCGGCGTGGCCAGAACAATCCGGAATTCAATGCAATCGGGAGGCAAGGAATGCCCGCTTCCGCGTAGAGATGAGCCACGCCATATTTGTAGCGGGGCTCGGCGCCAGGGCGTCGCCGCGTGCCTTCGGGAAAAATGATGACTTGGCGATTGTGCGCAAGCTCTCGCCGTACCCGGGCATTCAAATCAGAAAGCGCCTGCGAGCCCTTACTGCGGTCCACCGCGATCATCCCGGCTTTCCATGTGTACCAGCCGAAAAACGGGATCCACATCAGTTCGCGTTTCATGACATAGGTTGGGTCGGAGAAAAGCGGCAGCAGAGCAAACGTCTCCCACAGCGACTGATGCTTGCAGGCGACGATCAGGGGGCCGGGCGGAATTTTCTCAACCCCGCGAAACTCGGCCGTAATGCCGCAGAGCGCGCGCAGCAGCCATGAATTGGCGCGCGCCCACAATCTGGCGACCGCCAGAATGCCTGAACGGGGCATCAACACAGTCGGCAGCGCTGCGATAATCAGGATAACCAGATTCAGGTAGAACAAGACGTTGAAAATGATGGAACGAAGGATAAGCACGAAACCACCTGTGCAAGCCTTTTTACGAGCTTCGGAAGCGGGGCACCAGTCCGGCAGGGGGACTGATCGCGATGCGCAACCTGGCAACAATCCATTTCGCGTATTCAACCATCAGAAGCCGCGCCGTTGCGCCGCTCGCCCACCACGGTTCTGCGCGTTGCCGCTCGGGGATAACCGGAAAAGGCAGCAGAGTGACGTCAGGCATTTGGTGCGCGATCTCCGCCAGCGCCCGCGGCATATGATAGTTGGACGTAACAACGACCAGGGAATGGAAACCGCGGTGCTCCGCCCACCGCTTGATCTCGACCGCATTTCCCAGCGTGTTTACCGATCGGTCGAAGTCCACGCAGCAGCGGACCCAGTTCGCGAATTCCGGGTTCAGGCGGGAAATCTCGTGGGAATTAGTCGCAGGATTGGCGCCGCTTATCAGCAAGCGCCCTCCGCGTCCCGCCGCCAGCAGCTCGATAGCGTCGCTGATGCGAGAAGCCCCTCCGGTGAGTGCGACGATCCCGTCGGCATCTCGGCTCAGCCGAACCTCCCGGGCTGGAACACGCCAAATGAACCATCCAAATCCGGCCGCCAGCGCGAGCGCCGCCGCTGCTCCGAGCAGGAGAGCTAACCTGCAGACCCAACGCAACACGCGCCGCGACGGGTCAGCCCCTACGGCCGCATGTGCCATTTTGACGTCCGCAATCGCTGTCAGCGATCATCTGCTGGTTTAACTCGGTTTTACCGTGAGCATAGATTTCGGCGGACGGCTGGCAAGTGCGGCGTGCCCAGCGCCGAGCCACCGCTAAGGATCTACTGAACCGTTGCAATGGTGCGGCTGACAGTGCGACGGCATGCAGCAGCAGTCGTGCCTGCCACCACCGCCGCCTGCGCCAGCATCGCCAGGTAGCCGAGAGGCCCGATCGAAAATGTTCCGAACATGGCGGCCAGCTGGTCACCTGCGGCGGTTCCAGAGAACCAGCCGCTGCCGATATCAGCAAAAGCAAACAAAGCGATTGCTATGCCGCCGCCGAGCAGCCCCCCCTTCAGCCCCAACAGCAGGAAGTACTGCTGAAAATGTGCCGCAATGAAATTATCCTTTGCTCCGATCAGGTGCAGCACCTCGATAACCGGGCGATTGGTGACCATCGACGCGCGCGTGGCAAAAGTTACCGAAAGCATGGTCGCGACCAGGACGAGGACAAGCACTGCGACACCGAGAAGCAGCGCGGCACCCGACATGGCGCGCATGCGCGCCACAAAGCTGCGGTGATCATCAACGCTCACACCCGCCACCTGCTCACCGAGCGACTGACGGAGCCGACCAAGATCAGGCGCTGCCCCTGCTGAAATCCGCACGACGATGAGACGGGGTATTGGAAGGTCGTCGAATTGGAGACCGCTCCCCAGCCAGGGCTCGAGCAGTTGAGTGGTTTCCTCTTTTGAATAGGACCTGACCTCCGCAACCCCGGGAAAGGCGCGTGCGATCGCGACCGTCTTGCCCACCTCGGTCTCGATGTCGCGTCCGCTTACCGGGCGGACTTGGAGCGTAACCTCACGGGCAACATCCGCCTGCCATTGATCTGCCGCAGCCCGCACCAGCACGACCCCCCCGGTCGTGAGCGATGCGAGGAAGGTCATTATTGCAACCACGCCCATGAGCGCCCTTCCCGCAATTGTAGCGCGCGGCACGATGGGCGCCTGTCGGGGTGTCGTAGGGTGGGGCGCGAGCGTGGGAGGATCGTCTGGAGGCGATGCTGCCTGCGCCGGCGTCGAATCACTCATAGACATGCAGCCGCCCCTCGTGAAGGACGAGCCGACGTGCGTCGAACCGATCCATCAGAGCAATGTCATGCGTCGCGATCATGACCGATGTGCCTGACTTGTGCAGCTCCACGAACAAGCGGAGTAATCGGTGCGCCAGGTTGGGATCGACGTTGCCGGTCGGCTCATCGGCGAGCAGGAGTTGCGGTCTCGCAATGACCGCACGCGCGATTGCCGCACGTTGTTTTTCCCCACCGGAAAGCACGGGAGGGAGCGCCCATATCCGTTCGCCCAATCCCACCCACCTCAGCAGCTCCAGAACCTCCTCGCGATAGCTCTGCTCCTCCTGACCGATTACCCGAAGGGGTAATGCGACATTCTCGAATGTCGTCATGTGGTCGAGCAGGCGGAAATCTTGAAATACGATCCCGATGCGCCGCCTCAGGGTCGAAAGCGCATCCTTGCTGAGAGTGGCGACATCATGACCAAATATGGTCACGAGACCGCGGGTGGGCCGCAGCGACAGGAAAAGGAGGCGCAAGAGTGACGTCTTGCCGGCGCCGGAAGGTCCGGTGAGGAACTGAAACGAATGCGGGTCGATACGGAAAGTAAGGTCGCGCAGCACCTCCGGCCCAACGCCGTAACGCAACCCGACATTTTCGAAGCGGACCACGAGTCTGCAGCGAGCACCGGTTCTAGATTAGTAATCGTGCAAGAGCCGCTCTATGTAGTCGAGCTCGAGTTGCGGGCGGAAGTTCTCGCCGAAACGGCGCCGCAGCTCTTCCAGAATACGGCGTGCACGCTGCACGTCGATTTCGCCGGGCACTTTTACGGTCGCATCATCGCCGTAGTCCCTGCCGCGCAGCGGACGGCCAAGCGGATCTGTTTCTTGCTGCGCACGCGAGGGGCCAAGGCGGCCTGGCTGGCCGTTCGGTCCCGGTCCTATCATCCCCTGTTGTTGCATCGATTGCGCCAGGCTCTGCGCGCCCCGTCGCAGCGCTTCGAGCGCACGGCCCTGCGACTCCACGGCGCCATCTGCGTTACCCTGCCCAAGCTCTCCCTCGGCGTCGCCCATGGCTTCCCCGGCACGGCCGAGCTGACCCATTTCACCTTGGCCCTGCTGGCCCTGCCCGAAGCCGCGCTTGCGCAGCTCCTGCATCAATCGATCGAGCTCGCTGCGAAGCCCCTGCTGGCTGTCGCGCAGCTCTCCCATTTGGTTACCCTGCTGTCCGCGCTGACCCTGTTGTCCCTGTCCTCTCTGGCGGTCACGCCGCTGATCCTGCCCCTGCTGAAATGTGCGGTCGCGCAACTGCTGCTGCTTGCGGATCATGTCGCCAAGCTCTTCCAGGGCGGACATCATGTCATCATCGCCATCGCCGTCCATCTGCTGTCCGGGGCGGGCCGTCTGGAGATTTTCGAGCATGGATTGCAGC
>DASXIG010000133.1:0-7166 GCA_036498105.1 Xanthobacteraceae bacterium
GCCAGCTTCGGCCTGCGATGCACGGGGAGGCGAGGGTGGTTCATGGCGGCTGCGAGTGCGAGATCGCGATCGGAGAGGCGACGTCCTCTGGAAAGGAGCACCGCACCACGCTGAAAATCGAGTCCCGCGGGGCGGACATGCTTCCCCCTCTGGGCCTCGACTCTGACAAGGACGATATTTCCTTCCGCAGTCGCGTTCTCCTGGATGACAACCGTATCTGCTCCCGCCGGGAGCAGTCCGCCTGTGAAGATGCGTGCGGCCTCCCCGCGCCCGACGGGGCCACCGAAAGGATGCCCGGCAGCCACTTCTCCCACAACCTTCAGCCGCGTTGGAACGTTCGCCACGTCCGCACCACGCACCGCATAGCCATCCATGGCTGAGACATCGGCTGGGGGCTGGCTGCGCAAGGCCGCAACGTCGGAAGTCAGGACGCGCCCATGGGCATCCATGATTGCGACTGACTGCGGAGGCAGCGGACGGGCCTCCGCGAGCACGCGGGAAAGCGCCTCGGAAACCGGCATCAATCCCACCGCTCACTCCTTCGCGCGATAGTGCCCCGACTTGCCCCCGTATTTCTCGACCAGGCGAATGCCCTCGATGCTGATCCCGCGTTCGACGGCCTTCACCATGTCATACACCGTAAGGCACGCGACGGCGACGGCGGTCAGCGCTTCCATTTCTACCCCGGTGCGGCCGGTCACCCGAGCCGTTGCGCGCACGCTGACGCCGGGCAACCCGGGGTCTGCCTTGAGGTTCACGTTGATTGCCGAAATAGGCAATGGATGGCAAAGAGGAATGAGCTCATGGGCGCGTTTGGCTGCCATGATACCGGCAATGCGGGCGGTACCGAGCACATCTCCTTTTTTCGCATCGCCCTTGATGATGAGCTCGAGAGTGCTGTGGGCCATGAGCACCTTGCCCTCGGCAACAGCTTCTCGGTCGGTCGCGGGTTTCTCGGAGACATCTACCATCCGCGCCTCTCCCCGCGCACCGAGATGCGACAGCTTGGGCGCGCTCATCGCCCAGCTACTCCGCTGCCCGCAACTGGCGTCGTGGCCCTAGCAGAGCGCGCGTCGCCGCCTCGAGGTCGTGCTGGCGCATGAGACTTTCGCCGACCAGAAAGGTCGAAATCTTGCTGGCCGAGAGACGCTCAAGATCAGAGTGGGAAAAGATGCCGCTTTCGCTGACGGCGATGTGCGTGGGCGGAATCGATCCGGCAAGCTTGAGGCTGGTAGCAAGCGTGGTCTCGAAAGTGTTGAGATTGCGATTGTTGATTCCAATGAGCTTGGAGCTCAAGCGCAGCGCACGTTCCAGTTCGTACTCATCGTGCACTTCGAGGAGGGCGTCCATGCCAAACGTTCTGGCGGCTGCCTCGAGCTCCTGCGCCAGACGGTCGTCCACTGCCGCAAGGATAATGAGGATGCAATCGGCACCCCACGCGCGAGCTTCGGCAACCTGATAAACATCGTACATGAAATCCTTGCGCAGGACCGGCAGCGCCGTTGCCGCTCGCGCGGCCATGAGGTGCTGTGGACTTCCCTGGAATGACGGAGCGTCCGTCAGCACTGAGAGGCAGGCGGCACCCCCGCGCTCATAGGCGCTCGCAAGCGAGGCCGGATCGAATTCGGTCCGGATCAGCCCTTTTGACGGGCTCGCCTTCTTCACTTCCGCAATGAGGGCAAAATTGCCGGCCTCGAGCTCTCGCACAATGGCAGCAATAAACGGCCGCGGGGTGGGGGCCGAACCAGCTTGAGCTTCGACCATAGCGAACGGACGCGCACGCTTGGCGGCGGCGATCTCTTCGCGCTTGTAAGTTGCGATCTTGTTCAGGATATCGATTTCACGCATGCGAAACGCTCACAAGGCGCTCGAGACGACCGTGCGCTTCGCCTGAGTCCACAGACTTCAGTGCAAGCTCTACCGCCTGCTTGAGATTCTCCGCGCGCCCGGCAACTATCAGTCCCGCGGCCGCATTGAGAACAGCGACCTCGCGGAACGCTCCCTTCTTGCCCTCGAGCACATTCATTAGCGCCTGCGCGTTTTCGCGCGCCTCCCCGCCACGCAATGCCTCCGGTTTGACGCGGGACAAGCCTGCATCTTCCGGCGTAATCTCAAACGTGCGGATCGCGCCGTTTTCCAGCGCAGCGACGTGCGTGCCACCCGCGGTGGTGATTTCGTCCAGCCCATCGGAGCCGTGCACCACCCAAACCGACTCGGCGCCAAGATTTTTCAAAACCTGCGCGAGCGGCTCGATCCAATGACGCGAAAACACGCCCACCATTTGGCGCTTGACGCCGGCAGGGTTGGAAAGCGGGCCAAGCAGATTGAATATGGTGCGCGTTCCAAGCTCGACCCGGGTCGGTCCAACGTTCTTCATGGCGGGATGATGGGATGGAGCGAACATGAAGCCGATACCGGCTTGCTTGATGCATCGCGCTACACCGTCCGAGCCGAGATCGATGTTTACCCCGAGAGCAGCCAGGACATCAGCAGCTCCTGAGCGCGAAGAAAGAGCCCGATTGCCGTGCTTGGCCACCGGCACGCCCGCGCCTGCCACGATCAAAGCGGCGCAGGTGGATATATTGAACGAGCCGGACGCATCGCCGCCGGTACCGACGATGTCCACGGCGTCGTCGGGCGCAGACACGCGCAGCATCTTTTCGCGCATGGCGGTAACCGCGCCCGTGATCTCGTCGACCGTCTCTCCCCGTACCCGTAGAGCCATCAACAAGCCGCCCATCTGGGACGGGGTTGCCTCCCCAGCCATCATGGTATGGAACCCGCGGGCCGCTTCGTCCCGACTCAATGATCCGCCGCTGGCAGCTTTGGCGATCAGCCCCTTGAACTCGTCAGTCACGTTGCTCTCACTGCACCCACCGATGCCGGCCGGCCCGACCGTGAGCGCCTGCCGATGGAAGCGTTCCATGCCGCAGCGAGATCCAAAAAATTGCGCAACATGAGATGCCCGTGCTCCGAGGCGACGCTCTCCGGATGGAATTGGACTCCGTGCACCGGAAACCCGCGATGGGCAAGTCCCATTATCAACCCGTCGGTCTCGGCCGTCACCATGAGGTCGGAGGGAAGGCTGGCGCGCTCGACCACAAGGGAATGATAACGCGTCGCCTTGAAAGTACTCGTGATACCGTTGAAAACGCCTTCGCCGCAATGCGTGATTTCCGAAACTTTTCCGTGCACTGGAGACGGCGCACGCACCACGCGGCCTCCGAAGGCTTGTCCGATTGCCTGATGACCGAGGCACACCCCAAGAATGGGAGTGGTAGGTCCCAGATCGGCAACAAGCGCCAGGCAGATGCCTGCTTCGTTTGGCGTGCAGGGTCCGGGCGAGAGCACTACGGCGTCGGGATCCATTCCGATCACCTGATCGACCGTGACCTTGTCATTGCGGTGGACTGCCACCTCAGCGCCAAGCCCGCCCAAATAGTGGACCAGGTTGAAGGTGAAGCTATCATAATTATCTATCAAAACGATCATGGTTTACACGCCCTCTCAAGGTCTTAGACATCGATCTTGAGACGGTCAAGCAACACAGATTGCTGCTGCAAGACTGGCGATATGACGGCGGCCCCGCCGCGGCACTAGGAGAGCGTCATCGGTGCGATCGCACCGCAAAACGTTTTGCTTCTTCCGCCGCCCGAAACAGCGCCTTGGCTTTGTCCACACATTCCTGCTGCTCGGCTCTGGGATTGGAATCAGCAACAATACCAGCGCCTGCCTGGACATACATTAAGCCATCCTTGACCAACGCGGTACGCAGGATGATGCAGCTATCCAGTTCTCCCGCGGCGGAGAAATAACCCACCGCTCCGGCATAAAGGCCCCGCTTCTCCTTCTCGAGCTCGTCGATGATCTCCATGGCTCGCACCTTGGGCGCTCCTGAGACGGTCCCGGCCGGGAAGCCCGCAATCAGAGCGTCAAGGGCGTCCTTGTTAGGATCGAGCGTTCCTTCGACATTGGAGACGATGTGCATGACTTGGCTGAAGCGCTCGATCAGAAATTGGTCTGTCACCGTGACGGTGCCCGCGCGCGATACCCGGCCGACGTCATTGCGTCCGAGATCGAGCAGCATCAGATGCTCGGCGCGCTCCTTAGGATCCTCTAAAAGTGCGGCTTCGAGCACCTTGTCTTCAGCCGGAGTAGCGCCACGCGGCCGTGTTCCGGCGAGAGGCCGGATTGTTACCGTCGCCTCGCGTACGCGCACGAGAATCTCCGGGCTGGATCCTGCAACGGCAAAGCCCCCGAAATCGAGAAAATACAGAAACGGCGCCGGATTGACCCTGCGCAAGGCGCGATAGAGTGAAAACGGTGGAAGGTCGAAAGGAGCCTGGAACCGCTGCGAGAGTACCACCTGAAAGACATCCCCGGCGGCAATGTACTCCTTGGCGATGCCGACCAACCGCTCATATTCGGCAGAGGGCGTATTCGACGAAGGCCACACGGTAAGCGGGCCCGGCCGCATATGCGGCGGAGTATGGGCAAGCGGGGCATCCAGAGACTGAACGACGGCGGCGAGCCGCTTCCCTGCCTGGGCCAACGCCGTCTCGGCCGAAACGTCCGCCTCCGGCCGCGCCGGGGTGACCACAGTTATCGTGTCCGTGACCGCATCGAAGACAACAACAACGGTGGGACGCACGAGCATCGCGTCGGGGATGCCGATCGGGTCGGGATTGGGATCGGGCAGATCCTCCATCAGCCGAACCATGTCGTAGCCGAGATATCCGAAAATTCCGGCGGCCATCGGCGGCAAGTTCTCTGGAAGCTCGATGCGGCTCTCTGCGATCAACGAGCGGAGCGCGGTCAGCGGCGGCGCGTTGCAGGACTTGAATTCATCGTGTCGGTTCGAGTCACGCCGAATTTCGGCTCGCCCATCGACCGTGCGCCAAACGACATCAGGGTTGAGCCCGATGATGGAGTAGCGCCCGCGCACTTCGCCGCCTTCAACCGATTCGAGCAGGAAGCTCAGCGGACGTTCGCCCGCAACCTTGAGAAAGGCGGACACCGGAGTTTCGAGATCGGAAACGAGCGTGGTCCACACAATCTGGGGCTCGCCCCGCGCGTAACGTCTGGCGAACGCCGTTGCTGACGGCTCGGTCAGCATCTCGGGGAAATCAGTCGAGGTCACCGCTGGCTGCGCCACCCGTCGCCTGGTTCAACGCATTCTGATTGATGCTCACCCCGCTCTCTTTTTCCAGGTAAGCGATGTATTCGCTTGCAACGTCCTCCGACACGGCGCGATTGAGCGCTTCCACCAGGCTCTTTGCATCGCTGGACTGCGCATCCAAGCCGGGTATTACGATGTCGGTGACGCGAAATACCACTTGCTCCGGCGGCTTGGCAGCGTCCGCTTTCCCGGCCCCATCTTTCGAGATGCGGAAAACGGCATCAACGCCGGCCGTTGAGAGCGGACCTTTGCTTTCCCCGCGCTTCAAGCCGGTCAGGGTCTCGAGCTTGAGATGATCCGCCGCCCCTGCGTCGGCCAGAGAGGAGCCCGCTTGAACTCTTTCCAGGATCTCGGTCGCCTTGGCACTCAGGCGCGTCGCAATCTCCTGCTCTCGCCAGCGCTGCTCGACCTGCTCCTTGACCTCGTCAAGGGTTCGCTCCCGAGAAGCCGTTATCCCGGCGACATCAAACCAGATATAGCCATCCTGCAGCTGCAGAGGGTCATGCTCGACACCAACATCCGTGCTGAAGGCTGCCTGCAAGAGCCGCTGCTCGTCTGGAAGCTTTATCGGCATGCCGCTGGCATCGCGCCCTGAACGGTCGACGGCTTCAACAACCCGCGTCGGGATCTTCAGCTGCTCGGCAGCCTCGGCCAGGCTCTTTCCTTCGCCGCGCGCGTCTTCGATCTGGTCATAGAGTTTCAGAACTTCCGTTTTGGCGCGCGCGGTGGCGACTTCCTGCTTGAGCTCATTGGCGACCTCCTGGAAAGGCCGGACTTGCTCCGGCTCGATCTTGAGCACTCGCACCAGGACCGGGCCAAATCTGCCCTGGACCGGAGCGCTGACCTCACCCTCCTTGAGCGCAAATGCAGCGTCGGCAACCGCGCGGTCGATCATTCCGGCCTTTGTCACGGTGCCGAGATCAATGTCCTTTTCGGTCTTCCCGAGCTCTTTTGCGATCTCCTCAAAGCTCGTGCCGTGCGCAATCCCCTGAGCTGCCTGCTCAGCCGCCGCGGTGCTCGGAAACGCGATCTGCTGGACGTGGCGACGTTCGGGCGTCACGTACCGCGTGCGCCGCTCCTCATACGTGCGCTGAAGGTCGGCATCGGAAACTTCGATCCACTGCGCCTGCTCGGAGGGGATCAGCGACACGATCACCAATTTGCGGTATTCGGGGGCGCGGAACAGGTTTTTTCGTTCCTCGAAGTATTTTGCGAGCGCCTCGGGGTCGGGCGCGGGGATTTCACCTGCCAAGGCGCGGTCCAGCACGAGGTATTCCATCGAACGCTGCTCGTTCTGGTATCGGTTGGCCGCATCGACCAGCGCTTTCGGCGCGTTAGTGCCCGAAGTGATAGTCGTCGCAAGCTGTCGCCGCAGGAGCTGACGCCGCTGCTCGGCGACGTAGCGCGCTTCCGTGTAGCCGGCGCTTCGGATCATCTGCTCGAATCGAAAATTATCGAATTGGCCGGCAGGTCCGCGAAATGTGGGATCGTTGGTGATCTCCCTGACAACCTCCGCGTCGGAGACGTTCAGGCCGAGCTTGCGCACAGCCTCGTCCAGCAGAATTTCAGATACCAGCTGCCCGATGACAGTTCGATCCAGGCCCATTGCGCGGGCCTGCTCCATGCTGATCGGACGCTTCAGCTGGCGCGAGAACTGCTGCAGCCGTTCGTTGTACAGGCTTCGAAATTGCTCGACCGAGATCTCGGTGCGGCCGACTTTGGCCACGGTAGATCGGCCAAAGCCACGAAAGATGTCGCCAATCCCCCAAATCGCAAAGCTGATGACCAGAAAGCCGACCACGGCGGCCATGACCGCCTTGCCGAGCCAATTGGAAGAGGCCTTTCGGAGCCCTCGAAGCATCGGTTCCGCTCTGGAAAAACCTCTCGGTCGCGAGAGGCCCGCGCATTCTAGGGAGCCGCAGGCTGCGCCGCAATAAGTCCGAATGGCACGGGTTTACACCCAGGGCGATGCCGGATTTGATGCGGC
>DASXIG010000134.1:0-1595 GCA_036498105.1 Xanthobacteraceae bacterium
GTACGGCATCGAGGAGTTCACGGCCGTGATCAACCCGCCGCAAACGACGATCCTCGCGGTCGGCGCCGGGGAGGAGCGGCCGGTCGTTAAGGATGGCAAGCTTGCGATCGCGACGCAGATGAAGATCACGCTCTCGTGCGATCACCGCGCCGTCGACGGCGCGCTCGGCGCCGAGCTGATCGGGGCGTTCCGGACTTACATCGAGAGCCCGGTGGCGATGCTGGTGTGAGGGCTGCCTCGTCGCGGCCGATGCCACGCCCGGCATTTTGCCTGGGGCCGGCCCGATCAATGCGCGCTGTCGCTGTTGCGGCGGATGGGGCTGCTGCGTCAGGTTTCGCCAACTCCGGACATGTCATGACATGCGCTGTGGGCAGGAACGGGCCAGAGAACGAACCCGCTCGCGCGGGAGAGCGCTGCGCGCGGCGCTGAGCAAGCGGCGCGTGATGGCGCCAATCGATTGATCGACAGACGATGACTGGGCGGGCGTCCCGCCTGAGGATTGAGGGTTCCAAACTCCAACCTCAGGACAGGAGCCTTCGATGAGCGACAAGCCTATCAGCGATCTTCGCCGCCGCATGATCGCGGACATGACGGTCCGGAGCTTCGGCGACAAGACGCAGCACGACTATATCCGGCATATCGAGACGTTTGCCGGATTTCTCGGCCGCTCGCCCGATACCGCGACCGGCGACGATATCCGCCGCTTCCAGCTTGCGCAGGTCGAAGGGGGCGCGCAGCCACCGAAGATGAATACGCAGGCCTCGGCGTTGCGCTTCTTCTTCACCATCACGCTCGGCCGCGCCGACCTCGCCCATCAGCTGGCTCGCACGCACTATCCGCGGAAGCTACCGCGGGTGCTCATCGCGGATCAGGTCGCCCGCCTGCTCGAGGCCGCACCTGGTCCCGGTCTCAAGTACAAGGCCGCGCTCGGCATCGCCTATGGCGCCGGTCTGCGCGGCGGCGAGGTCGTCATGCTGCGGATCGGCGACATCGATTCGGAGCGCATGCTGATCCGTGTCGAGATGGGCAAGGGCCGCAAGGATCGGCATGCCATGCTGTCGCCGCAGCTTCTTTCGTTGCTGCGCGCATGGTGGTTGCAGTGCCGGTCGAGAGGTTGGCTGTTCCCGGGTCGGGATCCACTCCTGCCAATAACGGTGCGCCAGCTCAACCGCGTCTGCCACATGGCGGCCGAGGCGGCGGGGCTCGGCAGCTGGGTCACGCCGCATACGCTGCGGCACTCGTTCGCCACCCATCTGTTGGAGAGCGATATCGACGTGCGGGTGATTCAGGTGTTGCTCGGCCATGCCAAGCTGGACACCACCGCCCGCTATACCCACGTCGCCACCACCGTGCTGCGCACGGTGACGAGCCCGCTCGATCGGCTGACGCTGCCGAAGGAGGGGCCACCGGCCTGACGCCGGTCCCTCATGGCCCGTCCAGCCCTGGAGGTCGCGGATATCTTCCGCGACCACGGGCCCGCATGGCGTGCCGCCAACCGCGGTCATGTGAGCCTCGGCCAACTCAAGGTGATGAGCGCGATCGAGCGCTGCCGCACGGCGGCCCTCGGCGGCCACGTCCTGCGTTGCGAGAACGAT
>DASXIG010000135.1:0-8671 GCA_036498105.1 Xanthobacteraceae bacterium
GTGTTCTATCTGATCCGCGGAATGGTGCGTCTCGAATCCGGCCGTTCCGGTCGCGTGCTGGTGCGGTTCAACACTTTCGAGCGGCTGGTGCACTGGATGACGGCGGCATGCTTCGTGATTCTCGGCATAACCGGCCTCAACATTACGTTCGGCAAGCCTTTGCTGTTGCCGCTGATCGGACCGGAGGCGTTCACCACCTGGTCGCAGTGGGCGAAATACGCGCACGACTATCTCAGCTTCCCCTTCACGCTGGGAGTGATCACCATTTTCCTGATGTGGATTGCCTGGAATTTTCCGACTCGCGTGGATGTGCAGTGGTTGCGGGAAGGAGGTGGTATTGTCGGACACAAGCACCCGCCGGCCTACCGCTTCAACGCGGGGCAGAAGATGATCTACTGGATCGTCGTGCTGGGCGGCGCCGCCGTGGCGACGAGCGGGTACATCCTGATGTTTCCGTTCTACGGCACCAACGTCGCCCAGATGCAGCTGGCTGAGATCGTGCACGGGGTGATCGCGGTGCTGTTCGTCGCTGCCATGCTCGGCCACATCTATATCGGCACGATAGGGATGGAGGGCGCGTTCGAAGGCATGTGGGACGGCACCGTCGATGTGAACTGGGCGAAGGAGCACCACAGCCTCTGGCTGGAGCAGCAAGCGTCCAAGGGCAAGCCCGCCGCCCCGCCAGCCCAAGGCAGCATGCAAGCCGCGGAGTAGGCTTCGCGAGGGCGGCGCACTGCGTCGCTCGCGTTACTTCGTAGGGGCGACGCACTGCGTCGCCCTCCATCCACAGCCGCGGGTGCGGAGAGAGGGCGAGGCAATGCCTCGCCCCTACGGAACACCACTGCAGCATCGCCCGCACCCGCTGCTATAGTACGGCATGCGCATCATCGGCCTCGCCGGATGGAGCGGCTCGGGCAAGACCACGCTCCTCGCCAAAGTCATTCCGCGCATGGTCGCGCGCGGGCTCCAGGTGTCCACGGTCAAGCACGCCCATCACAGCTTCGACCTCGACCGCCCGGGTAAGGATTCCCACACCCATCGCATGGCGGGGGCGACCGAGGTGCTGGTCGGCTCGGGGAGCCGCTGGGCGATCGTGCACGAGCTGCGCGGCGAGCCCGAACCGACGCTCGCCGCGCTGCTGCGCAAGGCCAGTCCCGTCGATCTGATTGTGGTCGAGGGCTACAAGGGCGAAAGCCACCCCAAGCTCGAAGTGTACCGCGCGGAAAACGGCAAGCCGCTGCTCCATCCCGGCGATTCCGCCATCGTCGCCATCGCATCGGACACCCCGCTCCCTGGTGTGCGCGTTCCGGTGGTTGACCTGAACGATATCGAGGCCATCACCGATATCCTCCTGCACCACGCCGCCCCGCTCGATTCCCCGGCGGGCCTCGCGACCGCAGGTGCGTGATGGCGCAGCTCACCGACGATTGCTTCGCGTTCTCGGGTCCGCTCCTGCCGGTCGATGAGGCGGAGCGCATCATCACCGAGCGGATAGCGGCCGTTGCCGAGATCGAGACCGTTCCTCTGAGAGCCGGTTGCGGGCGGATCGTGGCGGCCGACGTTTTTGCCCCCATGGATCTCCCGCCGTTCGACAACTCTGCCGTCGACGGTTACGCGGTGCGGCACGCCGATCTCGACAGCGCGCGCGAGACGCGCCTTTCCGTTGTCGATCGGGTGACCGCCGGCCACGCCGCCGGCCGCGCGCTCGCAGGCGGGGACGCGATCCGAATCTTCACCGGCGCGCCCATGCCGGCGGGAGCCGACACCGTCTTCATGCAGGAAGACGTGCGCACCGAAGGCGATGCGGTGATCGCGCCGGCGGGGCTCAAGCGGGGCGCCAACCGCAGGCTTGCCGGCGAGGACGTGCGCACCGGATCGATCCTCTTGCCCGCGGGCCGACGGCTTTCCGCCCAGGATGTGGCGCTCGCCGCTGCGGTCGGCATGCAAGGGCTCGAGGTGCGGCGCCGCGTGCGCGTGGCCGTGTTCTCGACCGGCGACGAGATCGTCGAGCCGGGATCGTCGCGGCCCCCGCCCGCCTTGTTCGATGCCAACCGCTATCTGCTCGCGGGCTTGGTCGAACGGCTGGGCGCGACCCCGACCGATCTTGGTATCCTGCCGGATGATCCCGAACGCCTTTCGCCTGCGCTTGCGGCGGCCGCACTCGCGCACGACCTCGTTCTGACCTCGGGCGGAGTGTCGACCGGCGAAGCCGACCATGTGCGCCATGCGCTGGAGCGGATCGGACGCCTGGTGTTCTGGCGCGTCGCCATCAAGCCTGGCCGGCCGGTTGCGATGGGCGTCATCCCCGGCGGCGCGCAGGGCGGCGATGCCGCCTTCGTCGGGCTGCCCGGAAATCCGGCCGCGGTCTACGTCACCTTCGCGCGCGTGGTGCGGCCGCTGCTCCTGCGGCTCGCCGGCGCGCAGGGCACGGCGCTGGTGCCGATGCCGGTGCGCGCCGCCTTCAGCTACAAAAAGAAGGCGGGCCGGCGCGAATACGTGCGGGTGAAGCTTGCGCGCTCACCCGACGGCACGGTGGAAGCCTTCAAGCATCCCCAGGAGGGCGCCGGAATCATCACCTCGCTCACCGAGACCGACGGGCTGATCGAGCTGCCCGAGCACGCGACCCGGATCGAGCCCGGCGCCAGCGTCGGCTTTCTCTCCTACGCGGCGTTGGTGAGTTAGATCAAATCCGCACGGCTGAGGTGGTGAAGGCGGTTTCGACCGGCTCCTGTACAGTGTTGAGCGCGACCGCCGCGCATATCGCGATCACCGTGGCGGCAACGCAGGCGGCCAGAAAAGCTCGCATGATCAGATCCCTCGTTGTTGTTCACACTCAATATGAAGCGGCGCCGGCGAAGATCAAGCGCCTTTATTGCTGTAAAAGTGCGCGGCAATCTGTTCGGCTTCAGCGGCATCGTCCGGGGTGTTGACGTTGAAGAATGGATCGACCGGCAGGGTGGGCCAGTCCGCCACCGCGACGCCATGACGTGCGGTCCAGGCCTCGATCTTGTGCAGCCCCTCCGTGACGACCGCCTGGCGCAGGTCGTCGCGCAATGCGGCTGGCCACAGCCCGATGACGGGATGGCGCCATTCCCCCGACCGCGCGCAGGCAAGCGCCATGCCTTCGCGTGCCCGTGCCACGGAAAGCCGGGCCACGAGGTCCTCGGGCAGGAAAGGGCAGTCGCCCGGCACGCTGACGATGTCGGCGATCTCGGGTGCATGCAGCGCCGCCCAGTCGAGAGCGGCGAGAATGCCGGCAAGAGGTCCGGCGAAATCGGGCACGCTATCCGGGACGACGGCAAGGCCTGTATCCGCAAAGCGCGCGGGGTCGCCGTTGGCGTTCACGATGACCGACGCGCATTGCGGCTCAAGCCGCACCAGCGCCCGCTCGAGGATGGTGCGGCCGCCGATGCGCAGCCGCGCCTTGTCGCCCCCGCCCATGCGGCGCGCAAGCCCGCCCGCCAGCACCACGCCCAGCGGCTTTCCGCTCATCTACTCATCATGCACCGCCGCTTTGCGCCGGTGCTTTGCGCTCTCCTCCGCGACGTCGCGCAGATCCTGGTCGAAGACGATGCGATCCTCGCCGGCGAGCGCAACGAAACGCTTGCCGCGGGCGCGGCCGACGAGCGTGAGATTGGCCTTGAGCGCGAGCTCGACCCCCCAGGCCGTGAATCCCGAGCGCGAGATCAGGATCGGGATTCCCATCCGCACGGTCTTGATCACCATCTCGGAGGTGAGGCGGCCCGTGGTGTAGAAAATCTTGTCGTGCGCCGGCACGCGGTGCTTGAACATGAAGCCTGCGATCTTGTCGACCGCGTTGTGGCGCCCGACGTCTTCCATATAGAGGAGCGGCCTGTCCTCCCGTGCGAGCACGCAGCCGTGGATGGCGCCGGCCTCGAGGTAGAGCGAAGGCGTGGTGTTGATCTTATGCGTGAGGGCATAGAGCCAGGACGTGCGCAGCTCGGCCTGCGGCAGCGTGACGTGCTCCAGCGCCTCCATCAGGTCGCCAAACACCGTGCCCTGCGCGCAGCCTGAGGTCTGCACCTTCTTCCTGAGCTTTTTCTCGTAGTTGGTCTTGCGCCGGGTGCGCACCACCACGACTGCGAGCTCCTCGTCGTAATCGACCGCGGTGACCACATCGTCCGGCAGCAACATGTGCTGATTGAGCAGATATCCGAGCGCGAGGTATTCGGGATAATCGTTGATGGTCATTGCCGTCACGATCTCCTGGCCGTTGAGGAAGATCGTGAGCGCGCGCTCGACCGTCACCCGCGTCGCCATGCGCTCGCCGGTCTGATCGACGCCCTCGACGCGCTCGGTCAGGCGCGGGTCGGAAGGGTCGGGGCGGATGAGATAATCGTCCTGCGGCATGCCGCTAATGTAGGGCAGAGGCGGCTGCGCGGAAAGCGCGGGCGGACGCCGGCGTGGGATCACGATGTTACGGCACCGTTCTTGCTTTACAGCCTGGAGAGCAGGCCCTTAACTGTAACCACTACCTTCGCGGGGGCGACGCACCGCGTCGCGCCTGCATCGCTGGCGCAGCATGTGGAAAATGGGCGAGGCAATGCCCCGCCCCTACGAAGAAAGAGAAGATGTATTCCCCGCAAGAATACGCCAGCATGGATTATCTCGCCATCGATCGCCTGAGCAAACAATTCAGCGCGCACGGTCAGGCCGCCTGCAAGGACATCTCGTTCGCGGTCGGGGAACGGGAATTCGTGGCGCTGATCGGGCCGTCCGGATGCGGCAAGTCGACGCTTCTGCACATCGTCGCAGGGCTGTCCGCGGCCACCTCGGGCGCCGTGCGGTTCAAGGGCGCGGCCGTGACCGCGCCGCGGCCGGAGATGACGTATATCTTTCAGCAATACAACAAATCGATCTTTCCCTGGAGATCGGTCATCGACAACGTCGGTCTCGGGGTGAAATATCGCTTGCAGCTGCCCCGCCCGGAGATGGAGAAGCTCGTGCGCGAGCAGCTCAAGCGCGTCGGCCTTGATCGCTACGCCGATTACTTCCCCTACCAGCTTTCCGGCGGGATGCAGCAGCGCGTCGCCATTGCGCGGGCGCTTGCGCGCCGCCCGGAGATGCTGCTGATGGACGAGCCTTTCAGCGCACTCGACGCCATGATGCGGGTGGAGCTGCAGGACCTGCTGCTGTCGCTGTGGCAGCAGGTCGGGCTCACCATCCTGTTCGTCACCCACGATCTCGACGAGGCGCTCTACCTCGCGCAGCGCGTGGTGGTGCTGAGCGCGTCGCCCGGAACCGTGGCGAAAATCGTCGAGGTGCCGCTCGCCTACCCGCGCAGCCAGGTCGCGACCCGGCGCGAGCCGGTCTACCTCGAATTGCGCGCGCAGCTCTACCGCCTCATGGTAGAGCAGGTCATCGCCGGCCGCGCGGAGGCGCCATGAGCAGTCGTGTAATCCACTGGATGGAAAGCTCGCGCGCCTCGGGCGTGCTGCTGATCGTTCTGTTGCTGGGCTTCTGGCAGTTCTCCGCGCTCTACCTGATGGATACGCCGACCTGGCCGCCGGTCACCCGGATCTTCGCGGTGTGGTACGAGAACGTCGTTGACGGCACGCTGATCAGGCATCTGCTCGCGACCCTTTGGCGGCAGATGCTCGGCTACTCGCTCGCGGTGCTCCTTGGGATCACACTCGGCGTGCTGATGGGCTATTATCGCATCCTCAACAATCTGTTCGAGCCTCTGGTGGAAATCTTCCGTCCGATTCCCGGGCCGGCCTATCTCCCGGTTCTGATACTCTTCGTCGGAATCGGGCACGAGATGAAGGTGGTGCTGATCATGATTGCATCGCTGTTTCCCATCCTGCTGAACACCTATGGCGGGGTGCGCTCGATCGACCCAGTGCAGCTCGATACCGCCCGCACGCTCGGGCTGACCACCGCGCAGACCATGCGCGAGGTCGTGCTGCCTGCCGCCAGCCCGCAGATTCTCACGGGCATGCGCATCAGTCTTGCCATCTCGCTCATCCTGGCCATCTTGTCCGAGATGATCGTGTCGACCGACGGTCTTGGCTATTTCACGCTGCTGGCCGAGCGCACATTCAAGGTGCCCGACATGTACGCGGGCATCTTCACGCTCGCGATTTTCGGCTACGCGCTCAATCGCTTGTTTCTGCTTGGCGAGTCGAAGCTGATCCGCTGGCATCTGGAAAGCAGCGGCAGGCGCTAGCCCGGTCGTTATGGCCGGGGCGTCCCGGCTTGGCGGAGAGAAGTGGTAAAGGAGAATCCCATGTCTCGTGTCTTGCAAGGCTGCTGCGTGATCGTCATGGCTGCGCTCGCGTCATGGCCGGTCCTTCACGCCAATGCGCAGCCAAAGTCGGCGCCCACCGCACTCCGCGTCGCCTATATCCCGATTGCGAACTACGCCGCCCTTCTGGTCGCGCGCGACAAGGGCTATTTCGCGGAAGAAAACCTGACGGTCACCTGGTCTCCGGTCGCCCAGGGCGCGGTAGCGGTCGAGGCGGTTTTCGGCGGCAGCGTCGAGATCGGCGGCAGCGCCATCTTCGAAACCATGGTGGCGCGCGGTAACGGCCTCGATGTCCTGTTTCTCGCCGGCGCGACGCGCATCCGATCGCAGCCCCCGGACAACAACGCATTGCTGGTCCGCAGCGAGGATTCCATCCGCGTGCCGGGCGATCTCGCGGGCAGGAAGGTCTCGGCCGGGCTGATCAACAGCGTCAACTACGTCCACATGGTGGAGTGGCTGCACAAGAAAGGGGTCGATCCCGGCAAGGTCGAATTCCTCGAAGTGCCGTTCCCGCAAATGGCCGACGCGCTGTTCCAGAAACGGCTTGACGCGGTGTGGAACGTCGAGCCCTTTGTCACCTTCATGACCAGATCCGGCAAGGCGCGCGTGCTCGCCTATCCTTTCATCGACAACATCCCCGGCATGGACATTGCGAACTACATGGCCAAGGAAAGCTGGATCAAGGCCAATACCGACGTGGCGCGCCGCTTCCGGCACGCGATCGATCGCGCCACGGTCCAACTTGCGACTGCGTCAAAAGAGGAGCGCGATGACTGGGTGGCGAAATTCACCGGGATGAATCTCGAGGTGGTGAAGGACGTGACCTTGCCGGTATACTCGACCGAGTTCAACGTGCCGAGCCTGCAAGCAAACCTCGACCTGGGCGTGAAGTACAAGATGATGAAGCCGTTCGACGTGAAGTCGATGATCTGGAATCCCTGAGGAGCAACGCCATGCTGAGAACCCTTGCCGAGAAGGTGCGCCCGGAGCACTGCGCCGTCCTCATCGTCGACGTGCAGAACGACTTCTGCGCCGAAGGCGGCGCCATGCATCGCGAGGGCCGCGACGTGTCCTCGGTGCAGGCCATGGTGCCGCGCCTTGCCGGCCTGATCGATTCTGCCCGGAGTGCAAAGGTGCGCTGCATCTGGATCCGCAACGTCTACAACACCGCGCCGAACTGGTACCTTTCGGAAGTGTGGCTGGAGCATGCGCAACGGCGCCGGAGGGGCGCCTATCTGAGCATCCCGGTCTGCGAGCCGAATGCCTGGAACGGCGATTTCTTCCAGATCAAGCCGCTGCCGGACGAGGCGATCGTGACCAAGCACCGTTACGGCGCATTCGAAAGCAGCGATCTCGACCTGGTCCTGCGCTCGCAGGGTATCCGCACTGTGGTGATGACAGGGGTCGCCACCAATGTGTGCGTCGAGACCACTGCGCGGCAGGCCTTCCTGCGCGACTATTACGTCGTCTTCACCAGCGATTGCACCGCGACCTACAATCAGGCCGATCACGATGCGGCCTTGCGCAACATCGATGCCTATTTCGGAGAAGTCGTCACTGCCGCGACGGTGCAGGCCTGCTGGCAGGCGGCGCCCGCGCGCCTGCGCGCGGTGACCTGAACAATGCAGGAAGCGGGCCGCGTATCGCGCATTTTGCGCGGATCGAGTCCAATCGTTCCGCTTTGTAATGACCCAATATCATGACGCGAGGGACAGCTCTTCTGATCAGATGCGCGATCTTCATATCGCTCGCGGCGATATGGGTGGACGGAGTGCAGGTGATGGCCGCAGACGGATTGACAACCATACGCAGCGCCAACGGGCCCAAGGATACGATGGACCGCCTTGAGGCCGAAGTGAAGGCGAAGGGCATGACGGTGTTTGCCCGAATTGATCACGCAGCCGGCGCCGCGGACGTTGGGCTGTCCCTGCGGCCGACCGAGCTCCTGATCTTCGGCAATGCCAAAGGCGGCACGCCGCTGATGCAATCGATCCAGACGATCGGAATCGATCTGCCCTTGAAGGCACTGGTCTGGCAGGACGCATCGGGCGCCACATGGCTGTCCTACAACGATCCGAGCTGGCTTGCGAAACGGCACGGAGGTGGCCGCGAACTTGACGCGACGGTTGGTGCCTTGACTGCCGCAATCGGTGCGGTTGCCAGAGCGGCGACCGGCCCTCGCTAGTTCCCTTTGGAAAAGGCCGCACGCCCAGCCTCCCCATCCGGGTTGGCCATTAGGGCGAGTTGCTCTCCTCCTTCGCAACGTCGAAATTGAGCTCGATCATCACGTTGTTCGGATCGGTGAGGAAGATCTGCCAGCGCCGGCTGTTCGGCACCTGATTGACGCGGAAAGGCACGCCCTTCGTGGTCAGGTGCTGCTTGATGGCCTCGAAACCGCGGCTG
>DASXIG010000136.1:0-4667 GCA_036498105.1 Xanthobacteraceae bacterium
TGGTGAGCTTCTCGCGCTGGGTATCGACGCGCGCAAGCGCCTCACTGACCCGCTGCCTCTCCTTGGAGATCTCGTCCAATATCGACATTTCTATACCTTCGCGACGGAGTAGCGACTGAACAGGATTGATCAATCTTCTCGTCGCCTAAAATTACGACGCAGATGATGCAATACAAGAATCGATGTGTGATTTGGGAACCTCGCCCAGCATTTGAGGTGAGAGGGCGGCAACGCGTCAGGCGCCCAGGATTCGGGTTGAATATGAGCCGTCGGCGGCCCGCATCTTTCATCATCGCCCTTGGTCCTCCGAGATGATGGTCCCTCCTGGGACAGCGCCGCTCCGCTTCTCAAGAAATACGGAAATTACTTGGCGCACCAGCACACGGCCGCTTTTCCCACAGTGGGGACCGGGAGTTCGAAGCCGCCTCCCGCCAGCGGAGGGTCACGCGCGAACTTGGGACCAGCAGGCGCCGATCCATGAGAAACTTGCGCGCCAGCGGTTTCGGCAGCCACACTGGGCAAGATGATCCCATATTTTCATTCCAGGCGCAGCACATCGGCGCTGCTGCTCCGCGCTGTACTCGCGCCGACGACGGCGATGGTGGCGCAGCGAACGCCGCAACCAGTCTTCACGGAATTCTTCGCTTACGATCCTGTCGCGCCGTCGGAGTTGCTGGGGAAGTGGCTGATCTCCAATCAGCTCGATAGAAAGGTGCAGCCACTGCGCGTTGGCGTTGTGGAGGACACCAGCGGCAAGATGGTCGGCCGGGTCACAGTCCAGGCGGGTGACGGGCTCGCCGACGTGAGCCAGGCGATGCTGCAACCCAAGCACTATGTCTGCGACAGAGAGGGCTCCCGCGCGGCGGAGGTGGAAGCCGAGCCTGGCGGCGTCGCGCCCAGTGAGCGGGCGGAGATGCAGGTGAGATCCGACCGCGCGACCGGCATCGGGGAGCTGGTGAAATTCGGCCAGCCCGTGTGGTACCGCTTTTCCTTCAAGATCTCTGGCGACTGGCCGCAGGACGTTCCGGCGGGGGGCGCCAGCTCTGCCGCACGGTGATCCATCAGATCAAGCAGGATTCCTTCAAGAGCGGGAAGTCGTGCAACGCCAATCCCTTCTTCAAGATCGAGGCCCGGCCGCTCGGCGACCGCGTGCGGTTCCTTCGCGCAGGTGGCCGCCGGCACGCCTTGCGCCCAGCCGCCGATAGTGACGCGGGAGCAGATCTGCCGTCGCGACCTCTCGCGCGAGAGGTGGACCGAGGTGCAAGTACGCCTTAATCCCGCCCATGACGCCAGCGGCCGCGTGGACATCTGGCTCGACGGCGCGTTCTGCGGCGCGTACCAGGGACCCATGGCCGATCGCGACTATGGCGCCCGCCGCAACGGGGCGCCCTTCATCAACGCACAGCCGCGCTTCGGCATCTATCGTGACTGGCGTGCGGAAACCCGGACTATCTATTTCGACAAGATCATGTTCTGGAATGCGGATCCGGCGGGAGATCCGGATTGGGGCATGAATCAGCCGCCAGCTGACACCCGACACGGTTGAACCTCGGCATGGGTTGGCACGAGTTCACGGGCGCTCCGCTACATCGCCGCTGCGGAGCAGGAGTGGCTTTGCGCGGAGCGATACTTGCCGACCACCCATTGGAACCAACTCGGTGACGGCATATTGCCGATGCCAGAGCCTCGCGGCGCAATGGCAGGCTGTTGTCGCCGAGTCTCGTGGGCCTATGGCTATGATTCTCTCGCGGTGGCGTTCATTGGGCCGAATGCTGGTGCGCTCGTACGGTCAGCGGAACTGATACTCCCCGCTTGGAGGAAGCAGAACTCGAACTTTCGGTTCCACCGCGAGGGCGAGCTCAATCGGTGTACCCCGTTACTCGACAGCCGCGGAGTGTGAGGCCCGGCAGGTGCCGCGGTTTCTCGCGGCTTCTCAGTGGGCAGCCGTGCTGAAGCCGTGATCAAGCGTTGATCGCGGCGCTCCGCGGGGGGCTCAAACGCGCGGCCACCTTGGCCTGGAAATGTGGGATAACCTCTTGGCCGAAGAGGCGGATCGTATGCAGCACCTCGTCATGCTGCGCCGGGCCGACTGCGCACAACAGAATGGCTTCCTCGATGCCAAGGGTCTCGTAAAGTTCGAGAAACCGGATGCATTCTTCGGGTGTGCCGACGCAGAATTTTGTGCCCTCTTCGCGCACCTCCTCGGGTGTCGGCTCGCCGGGATGCGGCCCGCTCGCGAGCCGCTGGTCGCGCGCATAATAGCCGCGGTAATCGACCGGTACCGTGGCGGGATCGTAGTCACGCCACACCAGCCGGGCGCGCTCACGCTGCTGCTCGATGTACCAGGCGATGAGCTCGGTGCCGCGGCGGGCCGCGACCCGCGGGTTCTCGTGGCAATAGCCCGCTGTCATCAACGCGGCATGCGGGGCTGTTCCGACCCGGTTGGCGGGCGCGGTGCGCAGCGCATCGCGATAGAGCGCCATCAGCTCGCGGACGCGGTCCGGGCCGCCTTCGCTGCCGAACAGTCCGCCCATGCCAAGACTGCCGGTGAGCCCCGCGGTCTCGTCGCTGCCGCACGCCGACCACAACGGCGGATGCGGGCGCTGCAAGGGCTTCGGCAAAACCTCGCGGCGCGGAATGCGGAAGTACTTCCCGTCATACGCGACCTCCTGCTCCGTCCAGATGCGCGGCAACACATCAGCAAATTCCAGCCACATGCCGCGAGTATCGCGCAGGTCCGTGCCATAGGGGGTGAGCTGATAGGGATAGCCGGTGCGCCCGAGACCGACATCGACGCGCCCGCGGCTCAAAATGTCGAGCGTCGCCATCCGAGCTGCCACATGCAGCGGATGGTGGATCGGCGCCAGCACGACGCCGATGCCGAGCCTGATGCGGCTCGTACGCTGGCTGACGGCCGCCAATGTCAGATCCGGAGCGCTGTTGTGCGACCAGACAGGGCGGAAGTGGTGCTCGGAGAACCACACGCTCTCAAATCCCTGCTCCTCGGCACACGGGATTTGCTCCAGAGCCTCATAGATGCGCTGCGCTTCAGTGGAGGAGGTCCACGGTTTCGGGACCTGGATTTGATAGAACAGGCCAATTCTCATGGAACACTCCCTCTATGATGCGGCAATAACCCGAGCCGGCGGAAACCGAAAGGCCATCATCACATGAGGGGAGCTCAGGCAACCCATGCAAAAAACCCACGGGTGTGAGCTGATACACATGGTCACCGGGCCGCGGAAATTGTACCGCTGAGCGGGACAACTGCCGCGCCGCCGCACTGCGCGACGGACCTCGCCGGTGCCGCCTTCGATTAGACGGTTGAAGATGCGCTCGCGGGCGGGCGGGCCGAGTGTCTCGTCCTCGGGCGGGCCCGTAAAAAAGCTCTTACAGTCTTTCGCTTCAAGGGGCTGCGATAACCTCCGCGGAAGGGCCGGTCAGCTCCAGGCTTAACGCCTGAAGCCGCCGACGCGCGTCTGCATCATATGCTTGGGCCTGCGCTTTCGCCTCCCGTAGGCCGTTGAAACAGAGCCCGGTCTGCCCCGCGACCGCGGGTGATGTGGCGAGATTGAGGATCGCCCGCGCACTTTCTCCGACCGTGCTCAACGGCCTCACTCCAGTCCACCGCACCATGCCCGTATCCATGTAAGTGGCGGGGTGAAGACACGTGACCGTGACACCGGTACCCTGGAGCGCAGCCGCTTGGTCGATCGTGAACATGATCTGCGCCAGCTTGCTCTGGCAATACGCTCGCGCCCTGCTGTAGCCGCGGGTCAACATGACGTCGTCAAAGTCGATCGGCTGTTGTCCGGCAGACGAGACGTTCACGATCCGCGCCGGCGCGCTGTTCTTGAGAAGCGCCAAATAGCAGGAACGTAAGCAGAAAACCGGCAAGATAATCGACCGTAAAGCGCAGTTCGAACCCCTCAACGCTGGTCTGACGCGGACCAGCGGTGCCGATGCCGGCATTGTTGATCAGGATATCGAGCCGACCCACCGTCGCCTGCACCGCGCTGGCAAGTCGATGCACCTCCTCGAGCGATGAGAGGTCGGCGGCAAGGAAACTTGCCGCTCCGCCGCTGGCCTCGATCTCGGCGATGACACGTGCGCCTCTCTCGGCATCGCGGCCATTCACCAGCACGCGCGCGCCGGCTTGCCCGAGTTTGCGAGCGACGAGCCGGCCGACCCCGTCGGTCGACCCGGTGACCAGCGCCGTCTTCCCGCTCAGCTCTTCCATCCCAAGTCCCCGTTTCTGGCGCTTCATCCGTAAGATCATCGGCCGCAAGAGCGCGAGCCGAGATTATCTTGGCATGCCGAGGGCTCAAACTTTCCTCTCGGGTATTAATCGCAGCCGGTGCCGCCGCGCGCGGAAACCCGCATGGCAGGCTCGGAACGGCTGGTCTCTTTCAAGGTGGGCCAGCAGTTCGAATCCGCTTTCCTCCAGCGGGGAGTCTGCCAACTGTCAGTCTCTTTTCGGAAACCACCGGACGCAAAAACGCGTTGCGCGGCGGTCGGTTCGTGGGCATTGCCGTAGCTCGTTTCTTCCCCCGGATCACGCCGGTCCTAGCTCGCCCGGATTATTCCGACGCGAAAGGGAGCTTGCGCGGGATCACGCCGTGGGTCAAACGCGGGCGGCGGTTGGTGCTCTTATAGGCGATGATGCG
>DASXIG010000137.1:0-2697 GCA_036498105.1 Xanthobacteraceae bacterium
CCAAGCGCGGGGGATATCGCCGCGGTGAGCATTGGGGCTACGAGGTGCGCGGCGTTCCAGCAGGGAGTCGCGAAGGCGCGTCCAAAACTTACGAGGCCTGGCAGCAAGCAGGGGTCGCCCGCGCTGACGGCCAGCCATTCCCGCACCCCGAAGCAGCGGCGAAGCTGTGGATTCCGGTCGCGGGGGGACCTGCTTTTCTTCTCGGACGGAACTTCCACGCGGTGCGCACGTACAATCCGTCCAACAACTACACGCTCGCCATCGTGCATCTTGCGGATCGCATCGCAGGCGGCGGACCGTTCGTCCAATCGTTCCCCGGCTCGGAGCGCACTCCGACGCTTGCGGAAGTGCAGGAGATCCAGAAACGCCTCACGGCGCTGGGCTTCAATACCGGAGGCACCGATGGCCGGGTCGGCAACGACACCATGATGGCGATCCGGAACTTTCAACTCAAAGTCGGCATGCAGCCCGCCGACGGCTACGCCGGGCTGAAGCTTCTGGCACGGTTGCGTCAGGGGCTGTGATCCGGTTCTATGCGACCTGCGCGGCTTCATAGACCATAAGGATCAGCTCGTGACGACTGCAAAAGCCAAAGCGGCGCCCGCCAGCGAGACGCGTCCTGCCAATACGGCCCACCCTTCCCTGCGGGCGATCGAGCGACCAGCCAATCTCACCGGCACCAATGCGCCCGGGTTCGGCAGCGACGTGGTCGCCGACACCCTGCGCGCGCTGGAGATCCCGTATGTCGCGCTCAATCCCGGAGCCAGCTATCGCGGCCTGCACGACTCGATTGTGAATTTCCTCGGCAACGAGACGCCGCAGATGCTGCTTTGCCTGCACGAAGAGAGCGCGGTTGCTATTGCCCATGGCTACGCCAAGGTGACAGGCAAGGCGATGGCGGCGGCGGTACATTCGAATGTAGGCCTCTTCCATGCCACCATGGCGATTTTCAACGCTTGGTGCGACCGCTCGCCGGTCCTGGTGCTCGGTGCCACCGGTCCGGTCGATGCCGCCAAGCGCCGTCCATGGATCGACTGGATTCACACCGCGCGCGATCAGGGGGCGATCGTGCGCAACTACACCAAATGGGACGATCAGCCGGCATCCCCCGCGGCTGCCCGCGAAGCGCTGATCCGGGCCACCTGGATGGCCAATACCGCGCCGATGGGACCGGTCTACATCAATCTGGATGCCGAAATGCAGGAGGCGAAGCTCTCCGAGCCCCTCGCGCCCATAGATATTCCCCGCTTCATGCCGCAGGCCAGCCCCACGGTCTCCGGCGAGCTGATCCGCGAGGCGGCTGCAATTCTGAAAGCTGCCAAGCATCCCGTGATCTTCATGGGCCGCGTCTCGCGCAGCCCCGAGGCCTGGAATGCACGGGTGGCGTTGGCCGAAGCTCTCAATGCGAAAGTCGTCAGTGACCTCAAGATCGGCTGCGGATTCCCGACCGATCATCCCCTTCACGCGGGAGCGCCGGCGTCGAACGCGATGGTGCCGGAAGCGATCGAGGCCGTCAAAAAGGCGGATGTCATTCTTGCGCTCGACTGGGTGGACCTCGGCGGCGGCTTGCGGCCCGCCTTCGGGCATGAGGTCCCGAGGGCGAAGATCATCAACGTGAGCGCGGATTTCCAGATTCACAACGGCTGGAGCATGGATTACGAGATGCTGCCGCCGGTCGATCTGCTGCTTCCGACCACGCCGGACCAAGCAGTGCCGCTGCTTCTCGCCGAGCTCGGCGGTGCAAAAGCGGGGCCCAAACCCGCCTCAGTGAGCGCCGTCAAAGGGTACGAGCCATCCAGCGGGCCGCTCCGCGTCGATGATTTGGCAAAGTCGCTCAGGGCTGCTGTCGGAAACCGCGAGGTAACGCTCACCCATCTTCCGCTGTCCTGGAACGGCGCCACCTGGCCGTTCCGTCACCCCCTCGACTACATTGGGTCGGAGGGCGGCGGTGGGGTCGGCGGCGGACCGGGCGTCTCGGTTGGCGCGGCGCTCGCGCTCAAAGGCACCGGACGTCTGCCGGTTGCGATCTGCGGGGACGGCGACTTCTGCATGGGCGTGACCGCGATCTGGACGGCTGTGCACTATCGCATCCCGCTGCTGTTTGTCGTGTGCAACAATCGCTCGTTCTTCAATGACGAGCTGCACCAGGAACGCGTCGCGCGCATCCGCAACCGTCCGCCGGAGAACCGTTGGATTGGGCAGCGAATTTCCGATCCCGATATCGATTGTGCAGCGCTCGGGCGCGCGCAGGGCGCGGTCGGCTTTGCTCCCGTGATCAAGACGGGCGATCTCGTGCCCACCTTCGAGCAGGCGATCGCTGCCGTGGAGCAGGGCGAGGTCGCGGTCGTGGATGTGCGCGTCGAGCCGGGCTACTCGGCAGTAGCGACAGCGGCGATGCTGCGCGGAACGGAGAAGTAAATCAGATCGCGAAGCTCTCGTGCGTAGAGGGATGAAACAGCTCCTCCGGCGAGACAAGGCGAGACGATAGACCCTCCGCATGGTGGTGCCGCAGGAAAGTTTCGAGCACGTTGCGGTTGGGCGCGAGCCCGTACGACCAGAAATCATCGCCCATCAGCTCGCGCGCCGCGCGCAGCTGCTCCTCCACGAAGGGCAGCGTCACTTTCGTTGCCGACGTATCTTCCAGTGCCTCGAGGCACTTCGCCTTTGACTGCTGGAAGGCTTTGAACACCGCCATTG
>DASXIG010000138.1:0-3921 GCA_036498105.1 Xanthobacteraceae bacterium
CCGCCCGCATGATGCTGCTGCAAGCGGCGGCGGATGAATGGAAGGTGCCGGTCGGCGAGCTCACTGTTGCGGACGGCGTCATCTCCCATGCCGCATCGAACCGATCGACCAGCTACGGCAAGGTCGCGGACGCGGCGGCGAAGATGACGCCTCCCGATCCCAAGAGCATCAAGCTCAAGGATCCAAAGGACTGGAAGATCGCGGGCAAGCCGCTCAGTCGGCTCGACACCGCCGACAAGCTCGACGGCAGCAAGGTCTATGCGATCGACGTGAAGCTCCCCGGCATGCTGTGCGCGGCAATCAAGGATTGCCCGGTGTTCGGCGGCAAGCTCAAGAGCTTCGACGAGAGCAAAGTCGCGGGCCGGCCGGGAGTGCGCGGGGTCGTGAAGGTCAAGGACAGCGCGGTTGCTGTGGTCGCCGACACCTGGTGGCGGGCAAAGACTGCGCTTGAAGCGCTTCCGATCGTGTGGGACGAGGGGCCGAACGGATCGGTCTCGAGCGCGGCCATCGCCGAGCACGTCCAGGAGGGTCTCACCGCGAAGGAGACGAACGGCGCGCGAGGGAACGGCGATGCGCTTGCCGCGATCGCGTCCGCCCCTAACAAGGTCGAGGCGGTCTACGGCACGCCTTTCCTCGCCCACGCCACCATGGAGATGATGAACGCAACCGTGAAGCTCTCGGCGGGCAAGGCCGAGCTGTGGGTGGCGACCCAGAACGCGGAGGCGTCGCTCGCGGCCTTGTCGGAAGCGTCCGGCGTTCCGCTCGCCAATTGTGAGGTTCACCGGCACGACCTCGGTGGCGGCTTCGGCCGCCGCGGCGGCACGCAGGACTACGTGCACCAGGCCGTCGCCATCGCCAAGGAATTTCCGGACACGCCGATCAAGCTGATCTGGAGCCGGGAAGAAGATCAGGCGCACGACTTCTATCGTCCCATCTCGCGATGCCGGCTCACGGCCGGGCTCGACGAAAAAGGCAATCTGACTGCACTGCACGTGCGGGTGTCGGGGCAGTCCATCAATGCCACCCTGAACCCGGCCGGCATCGTGGCGGGCAAGGACATGCGCCAGCTCCAGGGCTACTACGAGGAGCCGGGTGACGCGCAACTGGGCTACAGCGTGCCGAACCTCCTGATCGAGTACGCCATGCGCAACACCCACGTGCCAGTCGGTCCGTGGCGCGGGGTGAACACGAACCAGAACGCCGTCTACATGGAATGCTTCATGGACGAGGTAGCGCACGCGGCACGCAAGGATCCGGTCGAATTTCGCCGTGCGCTCATGGGCAATTTTCCCAAGCACCTGGGGGTTCTGAACGCGGCGGCGGAGAAGGCGGGTTGGGGCTCGCCGCTGCCACAGGGTGTCCATCGCGGCATAGCGCAGTTCATGGGCTACGGCAGCTATTCGGCGGGCGTCGCCGAAGTCTCGGTGAGCGATCGCGGCGAGCTCAAGGTGCATCGGCTCGTGCTCGCGCTCAACTGCGGCCATGCCGTCAATCCGGACCAGATCGCCGCGCAGGTCGAGGGCTCAGTGGCCTATGGGCTCACCGCCACGCTCTACGGCGAGTGCCGGGTGAAGGACGGCCGCATGGTCGATCTCAACTTCGACACCTATCAGATCATGCGGCTTGCCGAGATGCCGAAGGTGGAGACCGTGATCGTGCCGACCCACGATTTCTGGGGCGGCGTGGGCGAGCCGACCATCTCGGTGGTTGCGCCCGCCGTGCTCAACGCCATCTTCGCCGCCACCGGCAAGCCGGTGCGCAACCTGCCGCTGAAGAACGTGCGGCTGGCGTAGCCCCACCCACTGCGTGCGTAGGGGCGAGGCATCGCCTCGCCCCTACAAACAAATGACATGCCGCAGACGCTGTTCGACAAAATCTGGGAAGCGCACGGCGTGGGGCGGCGCGCCGACGGACGCGACCTCATCTATATCGACCGGCACGTGCTGCACGAGCTGCACGCGCCGCACGCCTTCGAGCAGCTGAAGAATCAGGAACGTCCGGTGCGCAGGCCGGACCTCACTTTCTCGATGCAGGATCACACCGTCGCGACTCTGCCCGGCCGCAACGACGAGACCAATCCACCGGGTGCGGCCTTCCTCAGGGCGATGCGCGAAGGCAGCGAGCGGCATGGCATCCGGCTGTTCGACATCGACGATCCGGAGCAGGGGATCTCGCACGTGGTTGCGCCCGAGCTCGGCATGGTGCTTCCCGGCGCGACCCACGCCGTGCCCGACAGCCATGCCAGCACCGTCGGCGGCTTGGGCGCGCTCGCGTTCGGATGCGGCACCAGCGAGCTCGCGCATATTCTCGCCACCCAGACCATGGCGCTCAAACGGCCACAGCGCATGCTGGTGCGTCTGGAAGGCCGCCTCGCCCCGCACGTCGGCGCGAAGGACGTGGCGCTGCGCCTGATCGGCGAGCTCGGCGTCGCCGGCGCGCGCGGGCACGTAGTGGAATATGCCGGCGCCGCGGTGCGCGCCATGCCCATCGAAGCCCGCATGACGCTGTGCAACCTCAACATCGAGATGGGCGGGCGCTCCGGTTTCGTGGCGCCGGACGACAGCACATTCTCCTGGCTCGCCGGCCGGCCGTTCGCGCCGCAGGGCGCCATGTGGGAGCGCGCGCTCGCACGCTGGCGTACGCTCGCGAGCGACGAAGGCGCTGCGTTCGAGCGCGAATGCGAGCTCGATTGCAGCACGCTCGAGCCGCAGATCACGTGGGGCACCGATCCGAGCCAGGTGCTCGGGATCTCGGAGCGCGTGCCCGATCCGGGCCACGCTGATGCGGGCCGGCGCGCCGCCATGGAAAGCGCGCTCGCCTATATGGGGCTTGCGCCGGGGATGCCGCTCGCCGGCCTGCCGGTGAACCGCGTGTTCATTGGCTCGTGCACCAACAGCCGGCTGCCTGATCTGGAGGCTGCCGCAGACGTCGTGCGCGGGCGGCGCGTGGCGGAAGGTATCATTGCGATGATCGTGCCAGGATCCACCACAGTGAAGCGCGCGGCCGAGGCGCTTGGCCTCGACCGCATCTTCCGCGAATCCGGTTTCTTCTGGGGCGAATCCGGATGCTCCATGTGCGCGGGCGGCAACGGCGATCGGGGCGAGCCGGGCGAGCGCTGTGTCTCGACCACCAACCGCAACTTCGAGCACCGCCAGGGGCCAAAGGTGCGCACCCACCTCGTGAGCCCGGAGACCGCCGCCGCCACCGCGCTGATGGGCCGCATCACCGACGTGCGGCAGCTCCGGCAGGGATGATGATCTCGTTCACGACCCACACCGGCGTCGCCGTCCCGTTTCCGGGCGACGACATCAACACCGATCAGATCGCGCCGGTGCAGGCGATGCGCAGCCTCAAGCCCGATTACAAGGCGCTCCTGTTCATGCGCGACCGCCGTCGCGACGACGGCGGCGAGGATCCCGACTTCGTGTTGAACAAGCCGCAATTCCGCAATCCCGGCATGCTCGTCGCCGGCCACAATTTCGGCGCGGGATCATCGCGCGAGGCGGCCGTGTGGGGGATGCTCGCCAACAACATCCGCGTGATCGTGGCGCGGAGCTTCGCCGACATCTATCGCGAGAACTGCCTGCAGAACGGCTTGCTGCCCATCGTGCTCGCATCTGTGGACGCGCAAGCCTTCGAGCAGCGGGTCATTGCGGTTGACGGGGCGGCACCGTTCACGGTCGATCTGATGGCGCAGCGCATCAGCGGGCCCGGCGGGCCCGATGTCGCATTCGAGCTTCCCCCCGCCGACCGCATGCGCCTGCTCGAAGGCCTGGACGACATCGGGCTCACGCTCAAGCACGCCGACGAGATCGCGAGCTGGGAAAAACGAACGGCCAGCGAGCAGCCCTGGCTGCAAACGGCCGTGGACAGCCGGGCATGAGAGGCACGGGATCGCATATCGCTCGACGTCGGAGCGGA
>DASXIG010000139.1:0-3658 GCA_036498105.1 Xanthobacteraceae bacterium
GATAAGCCTTCCGGGGCTCACGCTCTCGACCGGGCGGCCGGCAACCGCCCTTCGCATTCTGCGGACTTTCGCTCGTTTCGTCAGCCAAGGCATGTTGCCCAACGTGTTCCCGGGAGCCGGGGATCACGCCGAGTATAATACGGCGGACGCGTCGCTCTGGTTCTTCGAGGCGTGGCGGGCGTATGTGGAGGCGACCGGGGACACCGCAGCGCTCCGGGACGTGTTTCCGGTATTGACCGACATGATCGCCTGGCACGAGCGGGGCACGCGCTACGGAATTGGAGTGGATCGAGCCGATGGGCTCCTTAAGGCGGGGGCTGAGGGGGTGCAGCTCACCTGGATGGACGCGAAAGTGGGCGATTGGGTAGTGACGCCGCGCATGGGCAAGCCGGTCGAGATCAACGCGCTGTGGTACAACGCTTTGCGCATCATGAGCGCCTTTGCGGCGCGGCTCGGAGAGCCGGACAGCTTCGGCGCTCCAGCGCAAGCGGCAAAGCGCAGCTTCGCACGTTTCGTGCGCCCCGACGGCCAGGGCTTGTACGACGTCATCGATGGTCCCAACGGAGACGACGCGAGTATCAGGCCCAACCAGATTTTCGCCGTCAGCTTGCCGTACAGTCCACTCTCTGCGGACGATCAAACGAACGTCGTGCGGGTCTGCCGGCGTCACCTTCTCACCGGATTTGGGTTGCGCTCGCTGGCGCCTGGCGACCCCGCATATCGGCCCCGATATGGCGGCAGCGTGCGGGAGCGTGACGGCGGCTATCATGAGGGACCCGTGTGGGGGTGGCTGCTCGGCCCGTTCAGCCTCGCGGCCTATCGCGTCACTCGCAACGCAGCGGGGGCGCGAGCCTTGTTGGAGTCGATGAGCGACGCGCTCGAGGATCAGGCGGTCGGCACGATCGGCGAAATCTTCGACGGCGATCCGCCGCACCAGCCCCGCGGCGCGCCCGCACAGGCGTGGTCCGTGGCCTGCACTCTGGACGCCTGGCGCCTGCTCAGGGAAGCCGAACGCACCGGCCGGGAGCCGACCACAGATGCCGACAGCCATTGAGGCGGAACGCCAACGCATCGAGGAAACCCGCGACGGCGGCAGCAAAGATTGGCGCCGCTGGGGGCCCTATCTCAGCGAGCGGCAATGGGGCACCGTGCGCGAGGACTACAGCCCCTACGGTACGGCCTGGGACTATCTCTCCCACGATCAGGCGCGCAGCCGTGCATATCGGTGGGGCGAGGACGGTCTCGCCGGCTTTTGCGACAACCGGCAACTCCTGTGCCTCTCGCTCGCACTCTGGAACGGGCGCGATCCCATCCTCAAGGAGCGGTTGTTCGGGCTCACGAATGGTGAAGGCAACCATGGGGAGGACGTCAAGGAGCTCTACTATTATCTCGATGCCGTGCCGAGCTACGCTTATGCGCGCACGCTCTACAAGCTGTCGCAGGCGGCCTATCCCTACGAATGGTTGATTGAAGAGAATGCGCGCCGTCGCGGCTCGAACGCGATGGAATTCGAGCTCATCGATACGGGTATTTTTAATGCGGACCGTTATTTCGACGTCGAGGTCGAATATGCCAAGGCCGACGTGGACGACGTGCTTATGCGGGTCACGGTCCATAACCGCGGTCCCGATGAAGCTCCCATCCACGTCCTCCCGCAAGCCTGGTTTCGCAATGTCTGGAGCTGGTCGGCCGGCAGCAACAAACCGTCGTTGAAGGAACACGGCGCCGGCGTGGTGCTCGCGCAGCATGACGAGCTGGGCACCTACTCCATCCAGTTCGAAGCGGCGGATGGCCTGCTGTTTTGCGATAACGAGACCAATTTTCCCCGACTTTTCGGCCGGAAATCGCAGGGCCATTTCAAGGATGCGTTCCATGAATACGTCATCCACGGCCGCAGCGAAGCGATAAATCCCGCGGGCGAGGGCACCAAAACAGCCGGACTTTATCGGCGCATTGTGCCGGCCCGCGGCAACATTAGCCTCCGCGTGCGGCTGCGCGCCGGTGATCATCGCCCGGATGCCTTCACCGATTTCGATGACATCTTCAGCCGCCGCATGGCCGAGGCGGATGCGTTCTACGCATCCCTGCAGAAAAGTGTTGCCGACGAGGACATGCGGCGCATCCAGCGTCAGGCCTTTGCCGGGATGCTGTGGAACAAGCAGTATTATTACTTCCACGTGCGGGAGTGGCTCGACGGCGATCCGCTTCAGCCGCCGCCGCCCGAAAGCCGCAAGCACGGCCGCAACAGCGGGTGGCAGCACCTCCTGGCCGGCGACATCATCTCCATGCCGGACACGTGGGAATATCCCTGGTTCGCAGCCTGGGATCTCGCCTTTCATTGCGTCACGCTGTCATTGATCGACCCGGAGTTCGCCAAGGAACAGCTGCTGCTCTTGTGCGAAGTCCGTTTAATGCACCCCAACGGCGAGCTGCCGGCCTACGAATGGGCGTTCGGCGACGTCAATCCGCCGGTGCACGCCTGGGCAGCCATGCGCGTATTCGAGAACGATCGTAATCGCGCCGGCGGCACCGGCGACTTGGATTTTCTGGAGCGGCTCTTTCACAAGCTGCTGTTGAACTTCACCTGGTGGGTGAATCGCAAGGATCCGCAAGGGCTGAACATTTTCGAAGGCGGCTTCCTCGGCCTCGACAATATTGGCGCGTTCGACCGTTCGCGCCCGCTTCCTACGGGCGGCCACATCGAGCAATCCGACGGCACCGCATGGATGGCGATGTTCTGCCTCAACATGCTGCGCATCTCCGTCGAGCTCAGCAAACGCGATCACGTCTACGAGGACATGACCCTCAAATTCCTGGACCATTTCCTTCATATCGCCCGGGCGATGACTGACATGGGGAAGGAGGGGATCGGACTCTGGAACGAGCAAGACAATTTCTTTTACGACGTGCTCTGGCTGACCTCCGGGGAGAAATTGCCGCTGGGCCTGCGCTCGATGGTGGGATTGATCCCTCTCTTCGCCGTCGGCATCGTCGAGCAGGAGGTGCTCGATAAGCTGCCTGGGCTCTGGAGGAAGTTCGAGCTCTACCGCGAACAGCGGTCCGATCTGGTCCAGCTGGTCTCGCGCTGGAACGAGGGCGGCGTGCACGGACGGCGCCTGATTGCCCTGGTCCGCGTTTTCCGCATGACGAGGCTGTTGCACCGCATGCTCGATGAGAGCGAATTCCTCTCCCCGTATGGCATTCGGGCGCTGTCCCGCTGCTACCTCGACCAGCCCTATGATTTCGCCTGCGAGGGCGTGCATTATCGGGTGAAATACGAGCCCGGAGAATCCGAAGATGCGGTGTTCGGGGGCAACTCGAATTGGCGCGGGCCTGTTTGGATGCCGATGAACTATATGCTGATCGAGCACCTGCGCCGGTTCTATCAGTTCTACGGCGACGGCCTCACGCTCGAGTGCCCGACCGGATCCGGCGTCATGATGAGCCTCAAGGAAATCGCCGATGAGCTGTGCCGGCGCGTCCTGAAAATCTTTCTGCGGGGCTCCGACGGCAGGCGCCCGGTCTTCGGGCCGTATGAAAAGTTTCAGGTTGATCCCCATTTCAAGGACTACATTCTTTTCCACGAATACTTCCACGGCGACAATGGCCGCGGCTGCGGCGCCTCGCACCAGACCGGCTGGACCGGGCTGATCGCCAA
>DASXIG010000140.1:0-2425 GCA_036498105.1 Xanthobacteraceae bacterium
AACGCCGGCGCGGTAGGCGTCCTCCGACCCGGTAACTCTGACCGACATGCGCGTCGCTACCACCCTCTGGCCGGCGCTACCCCCCGAGGCTGGCATTATAACATGAACAAAGGATGTGCGTAGGGGTGACGCAACGTCGCCCGCCGCTGTCGCCTGCCGCCGTAGCCCGCGTGTAGGGCGGGTTAGCGGCCGAGCTCGCTCCGCGAGATCGGACGCGTAACCCGCCGCGCTTGGTGGGTTACGCCGCAAAGTCGGCTGCAAGCCGACTTTGGGCTAACCCACCCTACAATCTCTGTACCGTCGGCTCCTCTTCCCATGCCTGCATGCGCGCTTCCAGCGAGGTCAAAAGCACGCCGTCAGGCGATCGGATGAACGCGAGCGCGTTGCGCGTCTCGGCGTCGTACTTGCGCGACAGCTCGGCGACGATCCGCTTATAGCGCGCATACTGCTCAAACGTGGTGATCTCCGGCGTCGCGCCATCGCGCCAGAGCACCGCCTTGACGAATTTCTTGTCCTCATCCGAGAGGTTCTCGCTGTCGATCAACGGCAGAGCAAGCGTCGAATCCTTTGTCATTCCAACCTCCTGCGACGATAGGTCAGGCAGTAGTCACGTATCGCGTCGTCCCTCCAGCCGGGCCAAGACCGAGGTCCTTAGTCGCGGCGGTATGCGGGCAGGTTCACGCGTCCGCGATCGCAGGGGGGTGTAGGGGCGGGTTTTAAACCCGCCCCTACGAAGGTCATGTCGCGCCATCATAGGAAGTTAACCCGCGATTATCCAAGCCGGCGGCCCGAGTGCGGGCCGCTCCCGCAACAGTCTTAATTTGGTCCGCATTCCATTGAAACGTTCACGATGAGAGACATCGCGCACCGCGGAGCGGAAGAACTGCAGCCATGTTTTGTTTGCCTGCGCTGCTTGCAGCCGCCCGGTAGCTTCATCCGGATTTCCACATCCCGCAATGGTGAAAGTGTTCATCCTGCTCGGAGGTTTGATCGGGCCTGACGGCTACGCGGTCTCGCCCGGCATACTCATGCTCGCGCATCGGCTTGATGCTTTCGGCGAGGTGACGACGCACAACTGGACGGCGCAACGCGAGGTTACCCAGCGCATCGCCAATCTCGATCCGAGCGACAAGGTGGTGCTCATCGGCTATTCCGGAGGAGGTTTTGCGATCACGCAGATTGCCGACGAGCTCAACGGCCACCCGCCGCACAAGGTCGACCTCCTCATCGCCTACGACCCCTCGCCCACCTGGAGCATGGCATCGCTCGGCAAGAACGTCGCCAAGGCGATCTGCTACTGCAACACCAGCCCGCTCATGCTGGGGTTGGGCGGCGCGCAGCTGCGCGGGCAATCCGTCGAGACCGTCGCCATCTCGGAGCAGCACCTGGCCGTGCAGTTCGACCAAAGCCTGCACAAGCGAACGATCGCCGAGATCGAGAAGCTAGCCCAGGCTGAATCCGGCAAGGCTGCACCCGCCAAGCCTGATCCCGGCAAGCCCGAGCGCAGCAACAAACACTGAGGCATCCGCGTGTAGGGGTGGGTCTGTACCCCGCCCCACAAATCGTGTTCGATCCGTAGGGGAGCGGCACCGCCTCGCCCCGCTTTAAACGTCCGAGGGTGCGGATCGATGGCGACGCAATGCGTCGCCCCTATGCGTATCCGACGCAGATCGATCACGCCTCACGCGGCGGCAGCCTCTGCAAATTCGCGCCGATGCTCCAGGCGCGGAATGTGGAGCCACAGCGCGGATATCAGCGCAGACATCAGCGCCAGCGCCGCGAGCGCATAGAGCCCGCCGGCGAAGCTCCCGGTCCAATCCTTGACCCAGCCCACGATGCTGGGCCCGAAGAAGCCGCCGAGATTGCCGAGCGAGTTGATCCAGGCGATGCCCGCGGCGGCTGCCGTGCCGGTCAAGAACATGGACGGCATGGACCAGAACGGGCCCTTGGATCCATAGAGTCCAATGGCGGCGATGGACATGCCCACGACCGACCAGGGGGTGCCGATGAACTTCCCGGCGAGCGCGAGGCCGACGGCGGCGACGAGGCAACCGCCGAACAGGTTCCATCGCCGCTCCGACATGCGGTCGGAGACGAAGCCCCATGTCAGCATTCCGAGCGCGCCGCAGATATAGGGGATCATGGTCACCCACCCGACCTGCATGTTGCTGAGCCCGAGCTGCTTCACCATCTGCGGCAGGAAGAGCAGCATTCCGAGGCTCGCCGTCACGATGCCGAAATAGTTCAACGCGAGCAGCAGGACCTTGGGATCCCAGAAGGATCGCCAGAGGCTGACGGTGCGGCTCTTCTCGATCAGGCGGCGCTCGCTCTCGAGCGTGCTGATCAGCCAGGCGCTCTCCTGTTTCCCGAGCCAGCGGGCCTCGGCGGGGCGGTCGGTCACGTAGAGGAGCACGACGAAGCCGAG
>DASXIG010000141.1:0-2142 GCA_036498105.1 Xanthobacteraceae bacterium
AGGCCCCGCATCACCTCGACGAGACGGCTCAATGCGTCGCCCAACGCGATCGACGCGCGCGCCTCGGCGGCGTCCATGATCAGGCTCGTCGTGCGGTCGGCCTCGTGCTCGGTCTGCATCGCTTCCAGCGCAAGGGGCACACTGGCGCGAACCTCGGCCGCCGCGGCGATGATGTCCTGGCAGAGCTTTGGGTTGCGCTTCTGCGGCATCGTCGAGCTGCCGACCGTGCCGGGCGGCACCGGCTCCTCGACCTCGCCGAATTCGGTCTTCATCAAGGTGTATATCTCGCGCGCGATCTTGCTGCAGCTCGCGGCCAGGAGACCGAAGAGGCAGATGTTCTCGGCGAGATGATCGCCGATCGTGCGCGACGGCACCCGCATCGGTGCCATGCCGAGATGCTTGCCCATTCCGGCCTGCACCGCCGGACCCTGCGCGCCGAGCGAGGCAAAGGTGCCGGCGCCGCCGCCGAGCATCGCGACAAAGAGGCGGGGCGCCGCCTGCCGCAGCCGCTCGACATGGCGGATCATCTCGTCGATCCACACCGCCGGCTTGTAGCCGAAGGTCGCCGGCAGCGCGTGCTGGCCGTGCGTGCGCCCGGCAATCGGCATATCGGCGCCGCGCTCGGCCAGATCCGCCATCGCTGAGAGCGCTTCGCCGATCAGTCCCAAAAAGATCCGGTGCACCTGGCGCAACACCAGCAAGTCGCCGGTCTGCGTGATGTTCTGCGTCGTCGCGCCCCAATGCACCCAGCCGCCATGGGGTTCGCCGGTGACGCGGCTCAATTCCCAAACCAAGGGCACGATCGTATGGCCGGTGCGGGCGAACCCCTCGTCGATCCGCGCGCGGTCGAGCAATTCGAGGTGCGCGGCGCGCCCGATCGCTTCCGCTGCACCCGTGGGGATGATGCCCAGCTCCTCCTGCGCCTTGGCGAGCCCCGCCTCGACATCGAGCCAGGCCTGCCAGCGGTTCTCCAGCCGATAAAGCGCGCGGATACCGGGATCTGATACACGGGCGGCGGTCGGGAGTTCGTCACTCATGGGTTGGTTCCCTCCGGATGGCTCTGCCGATCTTACCGGAACTCTCCACTCTTCGGTGCGTCGCGCTCGCAAACTTGATCTGTGGACGGGCGCGCCGATCCCGTATCGCGCGGGTGGCGAACCGCCGGCATCGCCCCGGTGTGTGGGGGCATGTCTCTGGATTGTCCTATCATCCGCGCTTGACAGAGGGGAGAAGGACCTTATGTGAATGTGACACACATTAACATGAGGGTGCCGCCATGCAGACGCTCGTGGCGCAACTAGACGATTTCGGCAAGCCGGCCTGGATCGCGCTGACCGCTGTCAGCTTCATCCTGTTCTGGCCGCTGGGCCTCTTAGTTCTCGGGTTCTTGATAGGGAGTGGGCGAATGGCATGCTGGAAACATGGCGGCACGGATCGTTGGCAGCGTCGCATGGAAAGAATGCAGCACCGCATGGAGCGGATGCAATCGGCCGCTGAGCGTTGGGGCTGCGGCAGCACCTATCGAACCTCGAGCGGCAATCACGCGTTCGACGAATACCGCGCCGAAACCTTGCGCCGTCTCGAAGAAGAGCAGCAGGAATTCATGGCGTTTCTCGAACGCCTGCGTCACGCCAAGGACAAGGCGGAATTCGACCAATTCATGGCCGAGCACCGCCGTCCCTCCAACGGCCCGCAACCGCAGATCGTCTGAGTGTCGGACCTGAAATGAAGCGAGTGTTATCAGCAGGGTATCGTCGCCCCCGCGAAAGCGGGGGTCCAGAGCCTGCCCCCTGCTTTCGCCAGGGGCAGGCTCTGGCTTGAACAGGGGGCAGCCGCTGAGATTTTAGAGCCCCTGGATTCCCGCTTTCGCGGGAATGACGAATAACCCAATGAGCTTCCTTGAACCATTTCAGGTCAGGTTCTGAATCAGGTGACCCTCACCCGCCTCGCAGCGAAGCGGGTGAGGCTCTCGCGTCTTTCCTAGACGACGCCGCGGCGGCCCAGCCCCTCGATCGCTTCCAAATCATAGCCGAGCTCGCGCAACACCGCTTCGGTGTGCTCGCCCTGATCGGGGGTCGGGCGCAGTTGGCCGGGCTGCGGGTAGCCGCTCATATGGATCGGCTGGCCGACCACCTTTTGCGG
>DASXIG010000142.1:0-3233 GCA_036498105.1 Xanthobacteraceae bacterium
GCCGATCCGTTTTTTTCCCTCATCGGCAAGGCTGCGCAGATTCTTGAGGTCGATGCCTTCAACCGCGCGGGCCATGAGCTTCACGTCGCCGACGACGCGCACCCCGTCGCTGCCGTCAACGCGCGCCCCGGCGCCCAGCGCGAGCTTCTTCCTGGCTTCCGCAAGCTCGCGTTCCAGCCGCCGGCGCTCTTCCAGTACCTGCGCGAGGCGGCCGGGCATCTCCTCGAGCGGCGATCTGAGCTCTGCGGAGGCTGCCTTGGCGAGCTCGCCCAGGTGGTTGACGTGCTTGCGGGCGGTGGTTGCGGTGAACGCCTCGATCCGCCGTACGCCGGCCGCGACGGCGCCTTCGGCCGCCAGTGTGATGAGGCCGATGTCGCCGGTCCGCCGGACGTGGGTGCCGCCGCAGAGCTCGACCGACCATCCCATGGCGTTTCCGCCGCTCGCTCCCATGGCGACCACGCGCACCTCGTCGCCGTATTTCTCGCCGAAGAGCGCGCGCGCGCCTGACGCAATCGCGTCATCTACCGCCAACAGGCGCGTCGTGACGGGCGAATTCTGCAGCACCACGTCGTTCGCAATGTCCTCGACCCGCTCGATCTCCTGCGGCGTCATCGGCTTGGGGTGCGAGAAATCGAAACGCAGCCGGTCGGGCGCGACCAGCGAGCCCTTCTGCGCCACGTGATCCCCCAGCACCTGGCGCAGGGCCTCGTGCAGCAGGTGCGTTGCAGAATGATTCTGGCGGATCGCGGTTCTGCGAGCGTGATCGACCTCGAGCGCCAGCGCTGCGTTCGTTTCGAGCTTTCCCTTCTCCACCACAACCGAGTGCACGAAGAGGTCGGCCGCTTGCTTCTGTGTGTCGGTGACAAGCAGCCTTACACCTTCCCCGACCATGGTGCCGGCATCGCCGACCTGCCCTCCCGACTCGGCATAGAACGGGGTCTGGTTGAGAATCACCGACCCGGTCTCGCCTGCGCTGAGCGTGCTCACTTCCGCGCCGTCACGCACCAGCGCCAGCACGATGCCCTGGGCAGCTTCAGTCTCGTACCCCAGGAACTCGGTCGCGCCGACCTTCTGGCGAACTGCAAACCAGACCGCCTCCGTGGCCGCATCGCCCGAGCCGGCCCAGGCGGCGCGCGCCTTCTCGCGCTGCTCCGCCATGGCTTTATTGAAGCCGTCGAGATCGACGCCGATACCGCGCGGCTTGAGCGCGTCCTCGGTCAGGTCCAGAGGAAAACCAAAAGTGTCATAGAGCGTGAAGGCGGTATCCCCTTTCAGCCTGTCGCCTGGTCGCAGGTTGCGGGTTTCCTCTTCGAGAATGGAGAGGCCCCGCTCGAGCGTCTTGCGGAACCGGGCCTCTTCCAGCCGCAACGTTTCAGCGACCAGCGTCTCGGCGCGCGAGAGCTCGGGATAGGCCTGACCCATCTCGCGCACCAAGGTGGGCACGAGCCGCCACATCAGCGGCATCTCGGCGCCGAGGAGCTGCGCGTGGCGCATGGCGCGGCGCATGATCCGGCGCAGCACGTAGCCGCGCCCCTCGTTCGAGGGGAGCACTCCTTCGGCGATCAGGAACGAGGAAGCGCGCAGATGGTCGGCGATCACGCGATGCGAGGCGCCGCGCGGGCCTTCCGGCTCGACGCCGGTGAGATCGGCGACGTGAGAGATGATCGCGCCGAACAGGTCGATCTTGTAGTTGTCGTGGGTGCCTTGCAGCACCGCGGCGATGCGCTCGAGCCCCATGCCGGTGTCGATCGAGGGCCGCGGCAGGGGAACGCGCCTGCCGTCCGGGAGCTGCTCGAATTGCATGAACACCAGGTTCCAGATCTCGATGAAGCGATCGCCCTCGGGCTCGGACGAGCCGGGCGGTCCGCCCGGGATGTGCGCGCCATGATCGTAGAAGATTTCCGAGCAGGGGCCGCAGGGGCCGAGATCGCCCATCTGCCAGAAATTGTCCGCCCCAGCGATGCGCACGAGCTTGTCGCTCGGGAGCCCCGCGATTTTCCTTCACAGGTCGAAGGCCTCATCGTCGTCGATATAGACCGTGACCATCAGGCGATCGGCCGGCAACCCGAATTCCCTGGTGACGAGATCCCAGGCAAGCTCGATGGCGCGATCCTTGAAATAGTCGCCGAAGGAGAAGTTGCCAAGCATCTCGAAGAAGGTGTGGTGGCGCGCGGTGTAGCCGACATTGTCGAGGTCGTTGTGCTTGCCGCCGGCGCGCACGCATTTCTGCGCGGTGGCGGCGCGCGCGGAGGGACGTTCCTCGAGCCCGGTAAAGACGTTCTTGAACTGCACCATACCGGCATTGGTGAACATGAGCGTGGGATCGTTGCGCGGCACCAGCGGTGAGGACGGCAGCACTGCGTGCCCGTGGCGGGCAAAGTAATCGAGAAAGCTCGATCTGATCTCGTTGACGCCGCTCATGCCGAAGATCTAGCGACGGCTCCCCCTGCTGTCCAGGAAACCGAAGGAAACCAGCCCAAGGAAACCGCGGACGGCCGAGGATGTTCAACGTCATCGGAAAATGCTCTAACTGCGCGGAAACATGCATGACACTCCGTCTATACCGCGCGTTTCGATGCTCGAGCAGCGGCTGCGGTCGGGGCGGTTCGTCATCACGGCGGAAGTCACGCCGCCGGCGACGTTTCGGGCGGCCGACCTTATCGAGCGCGCGCTCCCCCTGCGCGGGCTGGTCGATGCGGTCAATGTCACCGACGGCGCGAGCGCGCGCGCGCATCTGTCGGCCCCGATTGCCGCCGCGCTGCTTGCGCGCGAGGGGCTCGAGCCGGTGCTGCAGCTCACCTGCCGCGACCGCAACCGCATCGCGCTCGAAGGTGAGCTCATGGGTGCAGCGGCTTGCGGGGTGCACAACGTTCTCTGCCTGACCGGCGATGATCCCAAGGCAGGCGACCAGCCCGAGACCAAGGCGGTGTTCGACATCGATTCGGCAACGCTTACCCGCATTGCCCGCGACCTGCGCGATCACGGCACGCTGCCTTCCGGGCGCAAGGTGGCGGGGAGTGCGCAGTTCTTTTTGGGCGCCGCCGATGTGCCGATCGATCCGCCGCCGGGCTGGCGACCCGAGAAGCTCGCGGCCAAGGCCGAGGCCGGGGCGCAATTCGCGCAGACCCAGTTCTGCATGGATGCGGGGATCGTGCGGCGCTATGCGGCGCGGCTCAAGGAGCATCCGGCGCTGCGCGATTTTTATCTGCTCATAGGCGTTGCGCCGCTGCGCT
>DASXIG010000143.1:0-5156 GCA_036498105.1 Xanthobacteraceae bacterium
ACGTCCACGAGCCGCATGTCGCGGCGGAACTGCGAGAAGTCGAGCCCGTACATGGCGGAGAGCTCGATCAGGCCCGCTTCCGGCGGGATGGCGTCGAGATAGGCGCGCTCCTTCTCCTGCGCGGCGGCGGCCGAGTCCGCGACCTGCACCCGCACCGACCACAGAATGCCGCAATCGCGCGGCTGGCGTCCCGCCTTGGCGAGCTTGGCATCGAGCGCAGCGCGGTGCTCCTTCATGCTCGGCAGCGTGCGGCGGGTGGAAAATTGGAGATCCGCAAAGGTCGCGGCGAGCTCCATGCCCGGCCCTGACTGGCCCGCCTGGATGATGACGGGGCGGCCTTGCGGGCAGGGGAGCGCCGGCAACGGACCCCGCACGTTGTAATAGCGGCCGCGGAAGTCGAGCACGTGCACCTTCTGCGGGTTGGCGAAGACGCCGCTCTCGCGATCGAGCACGATGGCGTCTGGCTCCACGCTGTCCCACAGCGCCCGCACGATGTGGAGATGCTCCTGCGCACGCTCGTAGCGCGCGTCGTGCTCGATCAGCTTGTCATAGCCCCAGTTCGCCGCCTCGTTCTTCGAGCGCGAGGTCACCGCGTTCCAGGCGATGCGCCCGCCGGTGACGTGGTCGAGCGCGTTGAAGATGCGCGCGATGTAGAAGGGATGATGATAGGTCGTAGACATGGTGATGCCGAACCCGACCCCCTGCGCCGCGCGCGCCATGCAGGGGATCATGGGCATCATGTCGTGCCACGGCCACTTCACTCCATAGCGTACCGCGGTGTGATGATTGCCGCCGTATTCCTCCGGGGTGCCGGCGGAATCGCCGAAGAAGAGAAGATCGAAGATCCCGCGCGCCGCAATGCGCGCGACATCCTCATAAAAATCGGGACGGCTGTAGTAGGAGTAGCCGGACCACGAGCCCGGCATTCTCCAGAGATAATCGGTGTGATAGAACGAGAGATCGGCGGCGAGGTGAATGAGCTCGGATTGGCACATGCTTACTCGGCCGCGACCTTGGGCAGGAACGCGGTCGCGTAGACGTCGTCTGGGGTGAGCGCGGGGTCGACCCTCTGAAACTGCGCGATCAGCTTGATGGTATCGGCCATCTTGTCGCGCTCGATGAAGCCCAGCCCGTTCTTGCGCGAGCGGTCGGTGAGGATGAGGGGGCGCGCCACCTCCCATTGCTGGAGTGCGATCTCCCGGCTGCTCTCAGGGTAATTCTTGACGAAGGCGTCGGCTGCCGCCTGCGGATTCTTGATCGCGGAAGCGTAGCCCTGCATGGTCGCGAGCGCCACCTTGCGCACGAGCTCGGGCCGTTTGGCAATGGTGTCGTCGCTCGCGATCACGCCGAGCGAATAGTAGTTGATGCCGTAATCGCTGAACACGAAGCGTCCGACCTCGAGCCCGGTCTTGCTTGCCGCGCTGCGGATCGCCGGCTCCTCGTTCACGAACCCAACAATCGAATCAACGGACTTGGCGACCAGGCTCGCGTATTTCGCCGACGGGGACATGTTGACGATTTCCATCTTCTTGTTGTCGAACCCGGCATTGGCCGCGAAGATCGGGAGGAAATTCACCGTCGCTTCGCCGGCGGTGGCGCCGATGGTCCGCCCTTCGAGGTCCCTGGGAGCGTTGATGCCGCCTCCCTTTATGAAGAAGATGGCATCGGGCGAGCGCTCGTAGAGGGAGGCGACCTGCTTGACTTTCAGGCCGCTGCTGCGCCCGACGATCACGGACGCGGCATCGGCGATGCCGATATCGGCGGTGCCGGTGGCAACGCGCTTGGCGGTATCGCCCGAGCCGTAGCCGCGCTGGACGTCTACATCGAAACCGGCGTTGCGGTAGAGTCCCTGCTCCTTGGCCGCAAACACGCCGAAATTATTGCCGTTGGCAATCCACTGCAGTGAGAAGATGATCTTGTCCTGCGCGCTGACGCTGGCACAGGCGCCGAGCATTACTGCGCCGGCGAACATGATGGTGCGGAGTATGTGCATGAGATCTCCCCTCGGGTGCGTTCACACGGTCGAGCAGTCTATGGCGCGGCTGGGCATCAAGCTCCACTGCGAACGCTACACATACTCCAGTCCTATCAGGCGGCCAATGCGATCGACGATCTGCAGGAAGGACAGCGAGACGCGCATAGCCGGCTCGCGTGGGCGCGGCAGCGCAACCGCCACGATGTCCAGGATGCGCGCGGGACGCGGGCCGAGCACGATCACGCGGTCGGAGAGATAGACCGCCTCCGGGATGCTGTGGGTGATGAGGAGGCTCGTCTTGCGCCGCTCGCTCCAGATGCGCATGAGTTCGGTGTTGAGCTGGTTGCGCGTCATGATGTCGAGCGCACTGAACGGCTCGTCGAGCAGCAGGATCGCCGGATCGTGCACCAGCGCGCGCGCAATGCCGACGCGCTGCTGCATGCCGCCGGAAAGCTCGCGCGGATAGCGTGCCGCGAACTCGGCAAGCCCGACGAGCTCCAGGAGCTCGTGCGCGCGCTTGCGGCTGGCGGTGCGCTCCAGGCCCAGGATCTCGGTCGGCAGGAGCACGTTGCCGAGCGCGCTGCGCCATTGCATCAGCGCGGGGACCTGGAAAACGAGGCCGATCTTGCGCTGAGGGCCGGAGACCGGGACCCCGTCGACCGCAACCGCGCCGCTGGTCGGCGCGGTCAGCCCGGCGACGATGCGCATCAGCGTGGTCTTGCCGCATCCGCTGGGGCCGAGCACGGAAACGAATTCGCCCGGCGCGACTCGGAAATTGAGCTGCTCCAGCGCAGGGATCCCGGCATCCGCGGTCATATAGGTCTTGCCGAGATCGACGACCTCGATGGCGGCGGTGCCGGGCATTACGTTGCGGCGGCGGCCGGGGTGGCGGGGGCGTGCCAAGGAATGAGCATGCGCTCGAACAGCTCGATCACCGCGTAGAGCGCAATGCCGGCGGCGGAGAGGAGAAAGATCGCGGCGAAAGCGAGCGGGGTATCGAGCTCCTGATTGGCCACGATGATCAGATAGCCGAGCCCGCGGTTGCCGCCGACGAACTCGCCGATGATCGCCCCGATGATGGCGAGCGTCACTGCGATCTTCATCCCGCTGAACAGCTCGGGGAGGGCTGAGGGAATCCTGAACTTCCAGAAGGTCTGCCAGCGGCTTGCCTGCAGCGAGCTGCCCAGGTCGAGAAGCTCGGGCTGCACCGAGGCAAGTCCGGACGCGCCGTTCACAACAATGGGGAAGAAGGCGACCAGGAACGCCACCAGTATCTTTGGAAACAGGCCATAGCCGAACCAGATGAGGAGGAGGGGAGCGATTGCCACCTTCGGCACCAGCTGCGCCACGAGGAGAAGCGGCATGACCACATCGCGCAATCTCGGAATCACCACGATGATGGCCGCCGAGACGATCCCGAACACCACCGCAAGCAGGAAGCCGGCGGTAGTCTCATAGAGCGTGATCCAGGTGTGCAGGAGATAAAGATCCCGCTTCTCGTAGAGGCGCCAGGCGACCTGGCTCGGCGCCGGAATGAGAAACACGGGGATCTCCAGCGCGCGGCAGACGAGCTCCCACGCCGCGATGAGGAGAGCCAGGGTAAGGATGAGCTTTAAAGCACGGTGAACGGGAGCAGAGGGCATTGTCTCAAACGTCATGTCCGGCCTTGGGCCGGATGTGTGTCCCGGATGCGGTGCAGCGCGAGCGCACACACGGAGGATGCATCACCCGTCCAAAATACCGGCGCGAAGCGGTGGCCGCTGACCCGGGACCGACCGAAACTCCGACCCTGTCTGGCACCGGAGCTTTGTGCGATCCCGGGTCTGCAGCTCATCATGAGCAGCGCAGTTGAGTTGTCCGCAGGTCGAAGCAGAAAAGCGCTGCTCATGCTGCACTGCGCCCGGGACACAAGCCCTCAGGTTACCGCCTGTGGGAACGAGCCCGCCCATGACGGGCGGGACGCGCGCTACGCCGCGGCATAGGCGACGACCTTGAGCGGGGTCGGGTTGAAGCCGTTGCAGGGGTTCTTGTCCTGGGGACAGTTCGAGATGGCGACGAACAGATCCATGTCGGCGCGAAATTCGATGTAGTCGCCGGGCTTGGAGTCCGGCTCCTCAATCTCGTAGCGGCCGTCGTCGTACTGCACGACCTTCATGAACGGACAGAACGCGCCCGGGATGTCCTTCTGGGTGATGCCGAGCGGCGCCGCGGCGAGCGTGAGATTTTCACGGCAGTTGCGGGTTCCGTGCGCGCCGTAGCGTCGGAAATTGGCGGGCTCGTTGCAACAGCCGCCGGAAGCATGGTGGGTGCCGACCGTATCGCCCACGATGGTGAGCATCTCGTTGCCTTCGTCGGAATAGAGCACGTTGCCGGTGGTGAGCTTCCAGCGCTTCTGGATGAGCCGGGAGTTGTTGCAGGACAGCTTCTCGGACGGGTCTTTCAGATTGAAGCAGACCATATCGGGCACCTGCTTGCCTTCGACGTCGACGATGCGCAGGCGCTCTCCTTTGCGCAGCTCGAGCCCGAGATACTCCTTGGGCGGGATGATCCGCTCCTTGATGATGGCCCTGGAAGGCTTGGTTGCGGTGATGGTGCTCATGCCTGCCTCTCTCGTTGCGTTGCCTGCGAGAGCATGGCACAGCGGATGTCGGGCGCAAATAGCGTCGCTGCGACGCCGCAGGGCGGGTTTCAAACCTGCCCCTACCGCAGGATTGCCGAGCTGCTCTATCATGTGCCTGCCCAATCCGGAGACTCATGTCATGGCGGGCGTGCTGCGCAAGAACGCTCCAATATTGTCGGTACCCTCGTTCCGGGCGTGGCTTTCGTCGCGCCCGGACGAGGAGCACTGGGAATTGATCGAGGGCATTCCGGTAATGATGACGCCGCCAAATCGCCGGCACCAGCGCATTGCGAGCAACCTGGAAGCGCTGTTGAACGCCGCCCTCAAGTGTCATGATCCGAGGTTTGCCGCCTATCAAGCTATCGGCATCAATATCGCATCCACGGTGCCATACGACCCGGAGCCGGACGTGACGGTGATACGCGACGACGAAAATCCGGACCCGCGTTACGCCGATCGGTTTTATCTCATGGCCGAGGTGCTCTCCGAGAGCGACAAGGCCGTGATTGAGAGCAAGCGCGAGATCTACCGCGCGCATTCCTCCTGCACGTGCATCCTGCT
>DASXIG010000144.1:0-8178 GCA_036498105.1 Xanthobacteraceae bacterium
AATTTCCCGCAGACCTACTCGATGGCCGGGCTGATCTTGAGCGCGATGCGGCTGTCACGCAGCTGGGAGGACCGATATTGGCGCGGCTGATCGTAGTGTCCAATCGGGTCGCGGTGCCGAGCCGCGAGGGCAACAATCAAGCCGGCGGTCTGGCCGTAGCGGTACGGTCTTTGCTCAAACGGCATGGCGGACTATGGTTCGGCTGGAGCGGGACCGTCGCCAACGATGATGATGGTGCGATTGCGACGCGCACGATTCGACAAGGCGGGCTGACCTACGTCGTCGCCGATCTCGCGGAAGCGGATTACCAGGAATACTACAACGGCTTCGCCAACCGCGTGTTGTGGCCGATACTGCATTACCGGCTCGACCTCGCGCTGTTTTCACGGCGCGATCTCAGCGGCTATCGCCGTGTCAATGTGCACTTCGCCAATCGGCTGAGCAGCCTGCTCACCCCGGACGACATCGTGTGGGTGCACGACTATCATCTCATTCCGCTTGCCAAGATGCTGCGCGAGCGCGGCCATCACAACCGAATCGGGTTTTTCCTGCACGTTCCATTCCCTCCGCCCGAGATCCTGACGGCCTTGCCGCATCACGAATGGCTGATACCGCAACTGAGCGCGTACGACCTGGCGGGATTTCAAACCGAGAACGATGCGACCAACTGTGCACGCTACCTGGAAAACGAATGCCGGCTGCAGAAGCGGGGAGCCTACGAGTTTCAGAATGGCGAGCGCACCGTACGCCTCGGCGTATTCCCGATCGGGGTCGAGGCCGAAGAGTTCAACCGGCTGGCGCGGCGCTCGCTGCGCTCGCCGCTCGTGCAGAACATGGTTGAGAGCCTGGCCGGGCGCGCGATGATGATCGGCGTTGACCGTCTGGATTATTCGAAAGGATTGGCAGAGCGTCTGGACGCCTTCGAGCGTTTTCTCGCGACGTATCCAGATTGGCGCGGACAGGTGACCTATCTGCAGATCACGCCGAAGAGCCGTTCCGAGATCCAGGAATATGCCGAGATGGAGCGCACCATCAGTGAAGCGGCCGGCCGCATCAACGGCACATATGGGGAAATCGCCTGGACGCCGATCCGCTACGTCAATCGCGCGTACAGCCGCAGCGTTCTGGCCGGCCTCTACCGATCTGCCCGGGCCGGGCTGGTCACCCCATTGCGCGACGGGATGAATCTGGTCGCCAAGGAATACATCGCCGCGCAAGACCACGACGATCCGGGAATGCTCATCCTGTCGCGGTTCGCCGGAGCAGCCGCGGAGCTCGAAGCCGCACTGCTCGTGAACCCCTATGATCCCGAGACCGTCGCGACGTCGATCTCTCACGCGCTCTCGATGCCCCTGGAGGAGCGCCGCGCCCGCCACAAGGCATTGTTTCAGGTGATCTCCGAGAACAATCTGAAATCGTGGGGCGAGCTTTTCATCGCTTCCCTGACCAGGGATGCGGACTTGCCGCTCTGGCACGAGCATCTCGGCATCCTACCCGCTCTGGGCTCCAGCATCAGCTAGTGTGCCGATGGAGCCCATAGGACGCACGCGATGGGCGATAGCAGAAGGCTATATTCCATCCGCAAGCTCGTCCTCGGACCGGGCGCTGGTCTCGCACGAGACTGCGTGCATTCTCAATGCGGCAGACCGTGACGCCCACGTTGTGCTCACGATCTTCTTTGCTGATCGTGCGCCGGTTGGTCCTTATCAAATCGTAGTTCGCGCCCGGCGAACGTTGCACCTGCGTTTCAACGATCTCGATGATCCGCAGCAAATTCCACGCGATACGGAGTACGCATCCGTCTTCGAATCGGATGTTCCTATCATTGTCCAGCATACGCGACTGGATTCTCGGCGGGCCGAAATCGCTCTGCTCTCGACTATCGCGTACGCCGAGGGCTGACGCCTCAAGCAGTTCTCCAAATCTTGGCACGTTCATGCGTAGCAGCGCCTCAGCCCTGATCCGATTACCTCGGCGCCGTACCCGCACCGCCGCCAGAAGCAGCAGAAACCGGGGAAAAAGTCGCCGGAAGCACCGAGAACAGGAACCTTTCGCGCCGCGACACGTTGGCGGCGAGTGCGGGTCCCTGTGGAAATGGAGATGCAGCCTATGAGAATTGCGCAAATCGGTCCTCTTATGGAAAGCGTGCCGCCACGGCTCTATGGCGGGACGGAGCGGATCGCGGCGTACCTGACCGAGGAGCTGGTCCGGCTGGGCCACGACGTCACGCTGTTCGCGAGCGGCGATTCGGTCACCAGCGCGAAGTTGGTCCCGTGCGTCCCCATGGCCTTGCGGCTTGATGCCAATGTGCGCGATCCCATCCCGTACTACATGCTGATGATGGACCGGGTGCGGCAGCGGGCGGACGATTTCGACATTCTGCATTTCCACATCGACCAGTTTCACTTCCCGTTGTTCCGTCCCATCGCCAATCGCACCCTGACCACGCTGCACGGGCGCCAGGACCTGCACGACCTCAAGCCGCTTTACGTCGGCTTCAGCGACATGCCGCTGGTCTCGATCTCCAACGACCAGCGCAAGCCAATCCTGGGCAGCAACTTCGTGGCAACGATTTACCACGGCCTTCCCATGGATTTGCTGCAACCGACGTATCACGCGCGCGGTGGCTACTTGGCGTTTCTCGGCCGGATTTCCCCGGAAAAAAGGCCTGATCACGCTATTCACATTGCACGGGCCTTGGGCATGCCGCTCAAGATCGCGGCGAAGGTCGACAAAGTCGACGAAGTCTACTTTCGCGAGCAAATCGAGCCCCTGCTGAGCGCGCCGGGGATCGAATACATCGGCGAGATCAACGAACTCGGCAAGAGCGAGTTTCTCGGGGGCGCGAGCGCGCTTCTGTTCCCGGTCGATTGGCCGGAGCCCTTCGGGCTTGTTATGATCGAAGCAATGGCCTGCGGCACGCCCGTTCTTGCGTTCCGCCGCGGGTCCGTTCCGGAGATCATCGACCCTGGGATCACCGGCATGATCGTCGATTCGGTGGAGGAAGCGGTGCGGGCGCTGCCGCGGGTACTTACTCTCGACCGCCATAAAGTGCGCCGCCGGTTCGAGGAGCGCTTCAGCGCGACCCGCATGGCCAAGGATTACATAAGGGTTTATCATTCCCTGCTCGAGCGCTCGCGGCTGGGGGAGCACATCCCGGAGCTCACTCCGTTGCAGCCGGCCTTGGAAGGAATGAATTGACAGGGACTTCATGGCGATCGAGAGCGCGGCGCTCCCGAAAGCATTTCAGGAGCACGTTCCCGAGGCACCGTTCTATATTCCTGCAACGGCGTCTGCCGCGCGCCCCCGTCACGTCCTGAAATTCGACAACACGTTCATCGTTGTGGACGGCCACGGCGACATCGGGGCTTCCGCCGGCGGCCCCGACGGCCTCTTTCATTGCGACACTCGCTTTCTCTGCTATCTCGAATTTCTGCTCAACGGCATGCACCCCTTGCCGCTCGGCTCGAATGTCCGCGACGACAACACGCTGCTGACCATTGATCTGACCAATCCCGACATCTATTTCGAAAACCATCTGGTGCTTCCCAAAGATACCCTGCACATCGTGCGCACGGTCTTTTTGTTGCCCGACGCGGCCTACCAACGCTTGGCGATCTGCAACCATGGCGATGACCCTGTATCCTTGCGCTTTACGCTCCTATTCGATGGCGATTTCGCCGACCTGTTCGAAGTCCGCGGCCTGCACCGGCCGCGCCGCGGCACCATCACCCGACGGGCAGGCCAGGCGGCGGCTGCCCATCTGGCCTACCAAGGACTGGACGGCAAGCTGCGCCGCACGGTCTTGAATTTCGACCCCGCCCCGGCCGAGATCAGCGAGACCACTGCCGCCTATGCGTTCGACCTTGCGCCCAAACAGAGGATCGCGATCTCTCTTGCAATCGGTTGCGGCATTCCCGACGCGCCAAAACCGGTCGCGGCCCAGCGCGCTTTGCGCGCGGTGCATCGGAACAGGCGCGCGGCTTCGCAAGGCGTCTGCACGGTGGAAACGTCGAACGACGTCTTCAACGAGGTGGTGTGCCGATCCATGTCCGACCTGTACATGCTGATCAGCAATACGCCCGAGGGGCGCTACCCCTATGCCGGTATCCCGTGGTATTCGACCACGTTCGGCCGCGACGGCTTGATCACTGCCATGCAGATGCTCTGGCTCGACCCGCGCATTGCACAAGGGGTGTTGCGGCGGCTCGCCGCTTATCAGGCCAAGACCTACGATCCCGCGTCTGACGCCCAGCCCGGCAAGATCCTGCACGAGATGCGCAGCGGCGAGATGGCCGCCCTGCGGGAGGTGCCTTTCGGCCTCTATTACGGCAGCGTCGACTCAACACCGCTGTTCGTCATGCTGGCGTGTCTCTATGCCGAGCGCACCGGGGATCAGGCAACGCTCACCGAGCTGTGGCCCGCCGTGGAGGCGGCGCTCGCCTGGATGGATGAATCCGGCGATGCGGATGGGGACGGTTTCATGGAATACCATCGCGAGACCGACGACGGGCTTGCCAACCAAGGCTGGAAGGACTCGCACGACGCCATCTTTCACGCTGACGGGAGCCTTGCCGAAGGCCCGATCGCGCTCGCCGAGGTGCAAGGCTATGCGTATCTGGCAAAGCGTCTGGCCGCGCGCAGCGCCCAGCGCCTTGGACGTGCCGCGCAGGCAGAGCGTCTCGATTCGGCTGCCGCCAGTCTTGCCGAGCGCTTCGACGCGAGCTTCTGGTGTCCGGAGATCGGAATGTATGCGCTCGCGCTCGACGGCAGGAAAGAGCAGTGCCGCGTGCGCAGCTCCAATGCCGGCCAGGTCCTTTTCAGCGGCATCGCAAGCACCGAGCGGGCGCTCGAGGTCGGCACCGCGCTGATGGAGCCGAAGTTCTTCTCGGGGTGGGGCATCCGCACCATTGCCAACGCGGAAGCGCGTTATAACCCGATGTCCTACCACAATGGGTCGATCTGGCCGCACGACAACGCATTGATCGCGCTCGGGCTTGCTCGCTATGGGCTGCACAACGCGGTGCAGCGGCTGTTCAAGGGCTTGTTCGATGCCGCGACCTACATGGACCTGCGTCGATTGCCCGAGTTGTTCTGCGGGTTTCAGCGCGGCCGCGGCCGCGGCCCGACCCATTATCCCGTCGCGTGCTCTCCGCAAGCGTGGGCAAGCGCAACCCCGTTTACCTTGATCGAAGCGTCTCTCGGACTGCAGTTCGACCCCGCCGAAAACGAAATCCGCCTGCGCAATCCTTGCTTGCCGCCGTTCCTGGACGAGATGGTACTGCGCGATTTGCGCCTCAATCACGCCAGCGTAGACATCAAGTTGCGCCGACACCGCAGCGGCGTCGGCGTCGAGGTGCTGGAGCAACGCGGACGGGTTCAGGTCTCCGCTGTATTCGGCTGACTTGTGTAGAGATCGATGATCTCGATGCAATTGCCGTCGGGATCGTGGAAATAGGCATGCCGGCCCGGAAACGTAGTGTGGCCCTCATCTGAATATCTCACCAAGGGGATACCGCGGGCGGCCAGGATAGCCAATGCCCGATCGAATTCCGGCGCCTCGACCATGAAGGCGTGGTGGTGCGCGTCTTCGCCCGGATTATTCGGATTGACGTGGTGCGGAATCTTCGCCAGCACGAAATAGCTGCCACCACATTGCATGAACGAATAGCGTTCGTTCGAGCGCATATGGCGGCAGCCGAGCAGTCCCGAATAGAACTCGGCGGCGGCGATGTGATCGCGCACACCGATGGTGAAATGCAAGATCCCGGTGGTCTTGATCATGTCGGAAGCTTTTGTTGCTGGCCGCTCAACCGTCCTATCCATGATCGGGCATTCTCCGCTTGGGCGCATCATATGCATTTTCAGGGATTGTGGCGACGCATTTCCTGGCTAAGCTGGGATATGGCGGGCAACGCATGAGGAGGAATCGATGCGATCAATTGTGATTGGGATGGCTGTTGCGGCAGGCCTGACGTTTGCGGGCACGGCACCCACCATGGCAGCCCCGGCCAGCTGCGCCGCGATCAGCCAGGCCACGGCCGAGATGAGCCCGGTCACTCAGGCGCGCTGCTGGTGCGTATGGCGAGGTCCGCGCGGCTATTGCCGCCGCTGGCGCTGCTGACAGCCCCGATCCAGCGAGAGACACCGCACTCACGCGCGCGTATCCGGGGGCTAGAGCGCTTTTCGGTTTGCTGAAATCGAAAAGAGCTCTAGCATTTTGATTTGGTCGCATTTTCTGCGGAAAACCGGTATCCACTTTTCCGGAAGATGCTCTAATTCTCCTCTTCAACCCTGGTCGTGGTTGCCGGGCCCTCGCCCGAGAGGAAGATGATTGCCTCCTCATCCTTGGCGCCGTCCCAGTGCACCTGCTTGGCGTAGTGGGTGACGAAGGTTCCGGCGCGCATGGGAACGGTGTTGTTGGGATCGAACTTCCGGCCCGTGCCGACCCACCATGTCCCTTTCGCCACCATGAAGAACCGATCGTTGGGATGAAAATGCGGACGGCTGAAATTACCCGGCAGCCATTTGATCAGCATGACGTAAAGCCCGGACTTTGAGGGATCGCCGAACAAGACCGCGGTCTTCGCGCCAGATACCCCGAAAGGATCTTTCCACTCGATCTGCTCGGGCAATTTGAACGTCACAGCCGCCGCATCGAGCTCGACCGCCTTCACGGCATTTGCCGACAGCATGAGCGTCACTGCGGTGCCGAACGCCCAGCGGAGGAATGAAGCATTTTCCATATCGCCTCCGAATCATGCAGGGGCGGGTTTCAAACCCGCCCCTGCACAATGCCCGATCCGGCGCAATTTACAACGGCAGCAAAGCTACTTTAGGCCGCCGCGGCGGCCGGCATAGCGCATTGGCCCAGCGTCTTCTGCCAGGCCGGCAGCGCGCGCAGGCTCGCATACCAGCGTTTGATCTCGCCGTATTGCGCTACGGGATAATGTGCCATGTCGGCGAGATTCATCGAGGCGCCGATGGAAAAGTCGGCAAGCGTGAGCGTCCCGCCGGTGATGAATTTTTTGCCCCTGAGCTGGTCGTCAAGCACCTTTGCGGCGCGATGAAAGTTTTCGCCGGCCTTCGTGATCGCGGCCTGGTCGGGTTCGCCAGACTTGAGCACGATCGGCTTGACGACGTTTTCAACAATGAACACTGAGCAGCCCGGATCCCAGTGGCAAACATCCCAGAACTGCCAGCGCGTCACGTCGAGCCGGCCGCGTTCGTCGCGCGGCAGAAGCCCGCTCTCCGGCTTCTTGCCGGCCAGATATTGCGCGATCGCTCCCGATTCCCAGAGCACATAATCGCCCTCCTTGAGGGTGGGCATCCTCATGTTCGGATTGAGCGCGGAATATTCCGGCGTCTTGTGGTTGCCCTTCAGCAGGTCAACGAAGTGTATCGTAGTGTCCAGGCCGAGATGGTTCGCGACCGCCATCACCTTGAAGGCGCGCGGACTCGGGGGAAAGACGTAAAGCTCGATCGTCATGATCTACTCCCTTTCTGCTGGCGTTGAGTTGGCATGGTGGAGGTGCAAAATTGTGTCGCTCGATGGTCACGCGGCCTCAGCCTGCTGCTTGAAGCGTTCCAGCATTCCGGGCCAGCCGCCATCGACGTCCTTGCGCATGGATTCGCCGGCTTCCGCTCCCATCCGCTCGAATTTCCGATGCTCCAGCTCGACGCGGGTGGCGTTCGCGCCGTCCGCGATGAACCGCACTTCGACCTCGGAGCTCACCGTCGCGTCCGGCTTCCACTGGCTGTTGATGTCCCAGCTCATGACAAAGCGCCTCGGCGGCTCCCAGACGATGATCCTGCCAACCAGGGTCTGCGTGCCGTCTTCGCCCAGCTCGTACCAGCGGCCGCCCATATGGGTTTCCATCACCGCCGCTTTCAGCGGCTTCTTGCCGATGCAATGTTCACGCGGCCACCAGCGTCCGAGCCCGGACGTGAACACCTCGAAGGCGTGCGCCTGCGTTGCGTTGACACGAATGCTCTTGCTCACTGGTGCAATCTTGACGGTCGCTGTCATGGTCATCTCTATTTGTATTTCCGTTCACTCGTCTGCGTTTCAACTTCAGCCTTGAACTGCGACAATGCCTGGTCCCAGAACTGGTCGACCCACGCGCGCAGCGCGCCCAGACCGTCGGGATCGATGTAATAGACGCGCCGCGTTCCCTC
>DASXIG010000145.1:0-6848 GCA_036498105.1 Xanthobacteraceae bacterium
AACCAGCCGGTCGCCTCCGATCCGGAATCATCCTGGCAGGTCCGCCACAAGGGCAAGACCATCAAGGCGCTGATGGGACCCTCCGCAGCCTTTGCCGGCGACCACGTCGAGCTCAGCGATTACGGCAATGATTTCGCTTCCACCGTCGGCATCGGCGCCATCATCTCTACCAAGTTCACTTGGTCGCGCGACCGAAAGCCGAAGAAGAGCGTGCTGCTCACGCCACAGAAGGAGGCGCAATGGCGCAAGTGGATCGCGCTCTATAACGAGAAGCGGCTCCCGGAAGGGCACTACCGGGGCGAGCTCTACGACATCGGCTTCGACAAGCCGGAAGCCCACGTGGTCAGCAAAGAAGACGGCCGCTGCTACTACGCGTTCTATGCCGATCGGTGGCACGGCCCGGTGGAATTGCGCGGCCTCGGCACGGGCAGCTACCGGATTTCAGATTATTGGAGCGGGCGCCCGCTCGGCTCCGCATCGGCCGCGGCCAACCGGCTCTCCGTCTCTTTCGAGCATTTCTTGTTGCTCGAGGCCACGCCGCTCGAACGGGCGTGATGGCGGTCTCCAGCGCCGTCCCGCGCCAGGCAACGGCACCGAAGGCGTGGCTCCTCTATGCGTTGGCGACCACGCTTTTGTGGGGCGTGTGGGGCGCGTTCACCGGGCTGCCGGAGCGGCGCGGCTTTCCCGAAACTCTGGTCTATTGCGTCTGGTCGCTCACCATGATCCCGCCAGCGCTCTATGCTCTCGCACGCGCCGGCTGGCAGCTCGATCGCGATGCGCGTTCCGTTTTGCAGGGAATGGTCGTCGGGCTCACCGGCGCGGGCGGCCAGATGGTGCTGTTCTATGCGGTTAAGATCGGTCCGCCCTATCTGATATTCCCCATCATCTCGCTGTCGCCGATCATGACCATCGCGCTCTCCTTTCTTCTGCTCGGCGAACGCACCAACATTATGGGCACCGCCGGCATCGTGCTCGCGATGATCGCGCTCCCCCTGTTCGATTTCTCGCTCGAAGGATTGAGCGTAGGTCAGGGGCTCGGCTGGTTCCTCCTGTCGCTCATCGTGATGGGATGCTGGGGCGTGCAGGCGTTCTTCCTGAAAACCGCAAACCGCCACATGCGCGCGGAGAGCATCTTTTTCTACATGACGGCAACGGGGATCCTGCTCGCTCCCGTCGCCGTGGCGATGACCGACTTCACGCGCCCCATCAACTGGGGTCTCGATGGACCATATCTGGCGGCGGCGATCCAGCTCCTGAACGCGATCGGCGCGCTCACTCTGGTCTATGCGTTCCGCTACGGTCAGGCGATCGTCGTGTCTCCGCTCATCAACGCGGGCGCGCCGCTGATGACGGCGATCATCTCGCTGGTCGCGATCGGAACCTTCCCCGGCCGGCTTAAGCTCGTCGCCATCGCGCTCGCCTGCGTCGCCGCGCTCCTGCTCGCGCTGACGCCGGAGGAGGAGGCGGGCTAATGAAGCCGATCCTCGATCTGATCGCGCGGCACAAGGCCGGCGAACCGTGCGGCATCTATTCCGTTTGCTCCGCGCATCCTTTGGTGGTCGAAGCGGCGCTGCTGCACACGCGGCGCTCCGGTGCTGCCTTCGCGCTCATTGAAGCCACCTCCAATCAGGTCAACCAGGAGGGAGGCTATACCGGCATGCAGCCGGCAGGCTTTCGCCATTTCGTCCATGCCATCGCCGACCGTGTCGGTCTGCCGCGCGAGCGCGTGCTTCTCGGCGGCGATCATCTCGGTCCCAATGCCTGGCAGGCGCTGCCGGCCGAAGCGGCGATGGCGCGAGCCGAAGTAATGATCGACGCTTACGTTCGTGCCGGCTTCCGCAAGATCCATCTCGATTGCTCGATGGCGTGCGTCGATGACCCGGCGGTACTCTCAGACTCGACGATCGCGCGCCGGGCGGCGCGTCTCTCCGCCATCGCCGAACGCGCATATGCGAGTGCGGGTGGCGAGCCGCCGGTCTATGTCATCGGCACCGAGGTGCCGGTGCCGGGGGGCGCCGCGGAAGAGCTGGGCGCGCTTGCAGTTACGACCCCCGAGGCGGCGCGCACCACCATCGACACCCATCGCACCCTCTTCGCCGAGGCGGGCCTCGCCAACGCGTGGCCCCGCGTGATGGCCGCCGTCGTCCAGCCCGGGGTCGAATTCGACCATCGCAAGATCGTCAGCTACGACAGCGGCAAGGCACATGCGCTCAGCCGCATGATCGAGCGCTGCGACGGCATGATCTTCGAAGCCCATTCGACCGACTATCAGACACCGGCTGCGCTCGCGGAGATGGTGCGCGATCATTTCGCGATCCTGAAAGTCGGCCCCGGCCTGACATTTGCATTGCGGGAAGCGCTGTGGGCGCTCGATGCGATCGAACGGGAATGGATCGCGCCCGAGCTCGCGTCCGGCTTCCGCGCGGCCGCAATCGCACGCATGAAGGTGGACCCGCGGCACTGGAGCAAATATTATCACGCGCGTGGCGCGGAGCTCGACCATGACCTGCAGTACAGCCTGAGCGACCGCATCCGTTACTACTGGCCCGAGCCGGAGATTGCGCGCGCGCAGAAAAAAATGTTTCGCAACCTCATGCAGGCCCCGCCCCCTCACGCATTGATCAGCCAATACCTGCCGATCGCGCATGCCGCGCTCAGAGCCGGGTTGATCGACAACCGCCCGGCCGAGCTTGCCATGGCGCATGTGTGGGCGGTGCTCGACGCCTATCACGCCGCCACAGCCCCATAGTTTGATCGTGTGCCCCTGGGTCCCGGCTCTCGTTCCGTTCGGGCTAAGAAGCCCTCACTGCACTCGTCCGGGACACGAGGTCGCGTGTCCGGACGACCCCGGGCTTGACCCGGGGGAAGATCCGGGACCCAGGAGCCGCGTGCTCAACCCTGCGTCCATTTGCGACGGCTCTGTCTAATGCAGCCATCGGATGAATCGACCGTCGACGCAGTCGCCCTGATCGGCCGGGCAGGCGTCCATTGCTTGACCCTGCGCAACGGAGCGGTCGCGAGCATCAGGCCGGCGGCAAAGCTCGAAGCGCGATGGCTCGCGCTTCCCGGCCTGGTCAATCTGCACGCGCACGCGGACCGCAGCTTTGCGGTGCAGTCTTTCCGCCCCCGTTCCTTCGCCGAGGCAATGGCCGCTGCAACTGCGGGAAAGGCCGCCTTCACCAGCGCCGATGTGGAGACGCGGGCCACACGGCTGTTCGAACGCTCGATTACGCATGGCGTGACCCGGCTGCGCACGCACACCGATGTCGATCCCGTCGCTGAGCTGCGTTTCATGCACAGCGTGCTGGCCGCAAGACGCGTCGTGGCGTCCCGGTTGGACGTGGACGTCATCGCTTTCTCGACCTCGCGCAACGACCTCGCCGAGACCGAGGCAGTTGCGCGTCTCGAGCGCGCCATTGAGCTCGGCCCCGACTTCCTCGGAGCAAGTCTCAATGCCAGCAGCGATCCGCCGCGCGCGCTCGATGCCCTGCTCACGCTCGCCGAGCGCAGCAATCTGCCCGTCGATCTGCATATCGATGAGCACCTCGACGCAGGGCGCGCGCTTACGCCGATGGTCGCAGAGGCCGTGATTACGCGTGGGCTGCAGGGCAGGGTCACCTTCAGCCATCTCTGCGTTCTGTCCATGCTCGCAGCCGATCATGCACGCGCGCTGATCGACAAGATCGCAGCCGCGGACGTCACCGTCATTGCGCTGCCTGAGACCAATCTGCTGCTCCAGGATCGAATGGAGGGCACTCCGCGCCGGCGCGGCGTGACGCTGGTGCGCGAGCTGCTGGCGGCCGGAGTCAAGGTCCGCCTCGGCACCGACAACGTGCGCGATTGGTTCTATCCGTTCGGTGACGGCGACATGCTGGAGACCGCACGCGTGGCGGCCGTCGCCGCGCATCTCGACGACACGACGGAGCTGGTCGCCGCCATCTGCGACGGACGCAGCACAATCAACGAGGGTGCGCCGGCCGATCTCGTGCTGATCCCCGCCTCGTCCTTCGACGACGCTCTGGCCCGGCACCCCGCTGGCCGGCTGGTGTTCAAAGCGGGCCGCCAGGTCGCCGGCCCGTCGCCGTAGAAATATTTTCCTCAGCTCTCCGACAGCACGCCGAGCGCCAGGAAGTGCCGCCGGATCCGCTCCACATGCTCGACAAAGGGCGGCTCGCTGCGGGTGTGGGCGCCGCGCGGGCGCGGCAGGTCATTGGTCACGATATCCGCAACGCGCCCCGGGCGCGACGACATCACCACGACGCGATCCGAGAGCAGCACCGCTTCCTCGATGCTGTGGGTGATGAAAAGGACGGTCTTGCGGTCGCGCTGCCAAATGCGCTGGAGGTCGAGATTCATCTGCTCGCGCGTGAGCGCGTCGAGCGCGCCGAACGGCTCGTCCATCAGCAGCAGGCCGGGGTCCTGCACCAGCGCGCGGCAGATCGCCACCCGCTGCCGCATGCCACCCGACAGCTCGGCCGGGTATTTCTCCTCGAACTCGGCAAGACCGACCGAGCGCAGAAGCTCACGCGCTTTGTGGAGGTGCGTCGCGCGGTCGAGCTTCTTGATCTCGACCGGCAGCAGCACATTGGCAAGCACGGTGCGCCAGTCGAGCAGCACGTCGCGCTGGAAGACGATGGCGATGTTGCCGACGGCTCCTTTCACCGTACGATGGTCGACCTCGATGGTCCCGGTGGTTTGAGGGATAAGGCCCGCAATGAGCATCAGCAAGGTGCTCTTGCCGCAGCCGCTCGGGCCGACAATGGACACGAATTCCCCGGCGCCGACCGACAGATCGATCTCGCTCAGGGCCTGAACTTCGCCGCCGCGCGCGGCGCGGTAACGCTTGCTGACCGTGCGTAGGTTGATCGGGACGCCCGCCGCGGAGGCTTTTTCGGCCCGCCCAATTCGATCCTCACCAGCCATGTTACGCGCAAACCTACTCGCTTTCGCTGACGAGGCGGCTCCAGGGCAGTGCGAGGCGCTCGATCAATCCGACGGCATTGAACAGCAGGACCCCGAGAATCGACAGGACGACGACGGCGGCGAACAGGAGGGGCGTGTCGAGACGGACTTGCGAGATGAGCTGCAGATACCCGAGGCCGCTCTCGGCAGCAATGAATTCTCCCACTGTCGCGCCCACGACCGCCTGGCCCATGCCGACCTTGAGCCCGCCGAAGATCGACGGCAGCGCCTTGGGAAGCCTGATCTTCATGAATGTCGTGAGCTCGCCCGCGCCCATGGACTGCACGAGATAGATCATCTCCTTTTCGGCAGAGCGCATCCCGATCACGGAATTGATCACGATCGGAAAGAACGAGATCAGGAAGGCCACCATCACCTTCGGCAGAATCCCGTAGCCGAGCCACATCACCAGGATGGGGGCGAGCGCCACCTTGGGGATGGTCTGCAGCGAAACCATAAAAGGAAAGGCGACGCGCTCGAACAGGCCGGAGTAGACGACCGCGATGGCGAGCGGGATCGCAACTGCCACGCTCAGCCCGAAGCCGAGCAGGATTTCCTGCAGGGTGACGAAGCCATTCCACAGCAGGAGCTGCCAGGAGAGAATGATCTTCATGATGATCGCGGATGGGCTCGGCAAGATGAAATCCGGTATGCCCAATGCGCGCACCGCGAGCTCCCATGCTGCGAAGATCGCTGCGAACATGCCCAGGACAGGGGCATTTCGGCTGACCCATCCACCCACAGCGCCGGGTCCCGCAGGCGAATAGGGTATCTCCTCGATTACGGTCATTGGACCTACTGCACATACGCGTTCGTATAGTACGCGTCCAAGGGTTTCACTTCGGACACGCCGCCGGTCTCTTTGAGGAGCGACAAATTGGCCGCCCAGTCCGCGCTCTCCTGCCAGCCGAGCGGCTTGCCTTGTGGCGCGTTGGTCGAAACCACCGTCGCCTCGACCTGCTGGCGGAGCACATCGGGATCCTCCGGGACCTTCATGTATTTGGCCATCAGGCTCGCCGCTTCGTCCGGCCTCGCCATGGCATCGCGATATCCCTTGCTGGTCGCGCGCAGAATCTTCTTCACGGTTTCGGGGCTCTGGTCTGCGAAGGCGTTGCTGACGATCATGGAGGCACCCAGCAGGTTCAGACCGAACTCGGAAACCCGCAATAGATTGAACTTGACGCCGGCGCGCTTCTCGACCTGCGGCAACTCGTTGCTCAGATATACCGACATCACGTCGATCTTGCGGGTCAGGAACTGGCTGCTGCGCACCGAAGCATCCATCTGGATCTGCTGAATCTTGTTGATGTCCACATGATTGATCCGGGCGAATGGACCAAGCATGTCGCCGAACGTCTCGCCGACCGACATCGCAAGCCGCTTTCCCTCGAGGTCCTTAGGTGACTTGAGCGGCACATCTGGGAAGGAGATCACGCCCATAGGCGCTTTGGTCTGGTAGAGCGCGACGACCTTGACCGGCAGCCCCTGACTGATGGCCTGCGCGGCGGATACGGCCGGCCCATAGCCGAATTTCTCATTCCCGCTGGCGAGCAATTTCAGCACGGTCTGCGCGCCCGATCCTTCGGCCAGATCCACGTCGAGACCTTCGGCCCGGTAATAGCCCTTGTCGAGCGCGACAAACAGCGGCGCATACTCTCCCTTGAGCTTCCAGGTGAAGCGCACGGTTATCTTTTCCGGTGCTTGCGCCAAGATGGGCTGCGACGGCAATGCCGCTAGCAAGGCTGCAAGGCCCCCGACCGCAACAATTGTGGGCAGGCTGCGCGCGAGACGTTTCATCCTGTCACCTCGGAGTGGCGTGAACTTTGCTTACACGCAGGGTATGCTCGTGGCCTAGTGCCGCCGATTTGAAGTTCCTACAGTGGCAG
>DASXIG010000146.1:0-4522 GCA_036498105.1 Xanthobacteraceae bacterium
GCAACAAGGGCGGGGATGTCAAAGCCGCGCTCGCCGGCTCCACCAAGAAGGTCGAGGCGGTCTACGAGTATCCCTACCAGAACCACGCAACGCTGGAGCCGCAGAACGCGACCGCGCTCTACACCAATGACAAGTGCGAAGTGTGGGCTTCGTGCCAGAACGGCGAACAGGCGCTCGCGACGGTGTCGGAAGCGAGCGGGCTGCCGATCGCGAAATGCGAGGCGTATAAGACCTTCCTCGGCGGCGGATTCGGCCGACGCTCAACCTCGGTGGACTACGTTCGCCAAGCCGTGCTGATTGCCAAGCAGATACCGGGCACACCCGTCAAGCTGCTGTGGACGCGCGAAGAGGACATGACGCACGGCTGGTATCACCCGATCACGCAATGCAAGCTCACGGCCGGGTTTGACAACGACAAGAACCTCACGGCTCTGCATCTGCGCATTTCGGGCCAATCGATTCTTGCCAAGGTGCGACCTGCGGCGCTGCAAAATGGTGCGGACCCCGCGACTTTCTCCGGGTTCTACCCCGGCGGAGCGGAAGCGGCGATCGGCTACACGATCCCGAATATTCTGGTCGACCATTCCATGCGCAACCCGCACCTCAATCCGGGCTTCTGGCGCGGCGTGAACATCAACCACAACGTCATCTATCTCGAATGCTTCATGGACGAGCTTGCCAAGGAAGTGGGCATGGACCCGCTCGAGTTCCGGCGCAAGCTGATGGCAAACCATCCCAAGCATCTCGCCGTGCTCAACGCGGCGGCGGCGAAGGCCGGCTGGGGCACGCCTGCGGCGCAAGGCGTGCACCGCGGGCTTTCGCAATGCATGGCGTTCGGCAGCTATGTGGCGGCCTGCGCCGAGGTGTCGGTGAACGGAAACAATGTGAAAATCCACCGCATCGTGGCCGCGACCGATCCTGGCTATGCGGTCAACCCCGCGCAGATCGAGCGGCAGGTCGCGGGCTCGTTCGTATACGGCCTCACCGGGCTGTTCCTGGGCGAGTGCACGGTGAAGGCCGGGCGCATCGAGCAGGAGAACTTCGACACCTACGACATGATGCGCATCGCCCAGATGCCACAGGTGGAGACGATCGTCATGCCGTCGGGCGGCTTTTGGGGCGGCGTGGGCGAGCCTACCATCGCGGTGGCCGCTCCCGCGGTGCTCAATGCCATTGCGGCAGCGACGGGCAAGCGGTATCGGAGCTTCCCGCTCAAGCACCACGGCCTGACCATGGCCTGAGCGAGCGCAGCCGGACTTCGCGAAGAAGCGGCGGCCCTCGCGGGCCGCCGCTTTGCTGTTCTAATGCGGCGGAAGCCTGTGCAGCACTTCGAGGCTCCACCAGACAAAATATAGGGCAATCGCCGCTCCGAGAGCGATCTTGATGAGCTGGATGATCCATTCGCCTTTTGTCATTTCCTGGAGGTTACCACACAAGCTGCCGCTGTCCGGCATCGGCTGAAGTGGATCTGACGCCGCATGGCGCCGAAGCGTCTGGCGGCGGATTGTCATCCTGTTAAAATGAGATGTTTCCGCGATGCTGGCGCTCATTCGGGTACGAGCGAGCGCCGTATGCGCATTTATCGTAGCGCCGGATTGAGCGCTGCACAAAAAAATGAGGGAGGAGTTATGATCAATTCTGGCGTTACACGGCGCACATTGGTGCAGGGCGGAATAGGGCTCACGGTCGCCAATTTCGTTCCAGGCACGAGCCCCTTCGCTTTTGCCGCAAGCATGGAGGAGCGCACCGTCGCTGCGGCCAAAGCCGCCGGCGCCGCCGATGTGAGCGGGATGATCTGGTCGCCCTATCTGGTGCCGATGCAGCCGGTGATCGCGGAGTTCAAGAAGCAGACCGGCATCGGGATCGGAGCGGTGCAGGATATCTCGATCTTCGATGCCCCGCAGCGCGCGATGGCGGAAGCGCTGTCGCGCTCCCCGCAGCTCGATTTCATCCACATCGATTCCAACATGATTCCATCGCTGGCGTCCGCCGGTTATCTGGAGCCGCTCGACGAGTACATGAAGAAAGCCGATTTCAAGATCGATGCGGTCGCCGACTACTCCAATTTCATGACCTACAAGGGACAGACCTACGGGATCCCGACCGACGGCAACGTGCATATCCAATACGTGCGCAAGGATCTCCTCGAGGATGATGCCAGCAAGAAACGGTTCGCGGACAAGCACGGCAAGGAGCTTAAATTTCCTGCGACCTGGGAGGACGATCTCAGGATTCAAGAGACGTTGATGGATCCCTCGAAGGACCTCTACGGCTCGGGGAACCTGCGCAACCGCGCCAACGGACCGACCTGGTGGTATATGGTCTTTTACAGCGCCGGCGGCTTTACCTTCGACGATGACATGAATCCGACGCTCGACACCCCTGCCGGGCATTACGCCGTGGACATCTATCTTCAGGACAAGAAGGTAGCGCATCCCGAGTCTGCCGGCTGGGGCACGCCGCAGATGATCCCGCGCATTGCCCAGGGCCATGTGGTCAGCTGTCAGTACTGGGACGGAACCGCCAAGCTCAACGAGAACCCGGATAAATCAAAGACAAAGGGCAAGTGGCTCTATGGCCTGGTGCCGGGTTCTGATTTCTCCGGCCAGCGTATCCATCGCTCCATCTCGTCACCCCTGGCGGCGCTGCTTATCAACAAATACAGTCCGCGCAAGGCACAAGCCGCCTATCTCGCGCTCTGGCTCGGATCGGGCAAGAACAGCATCCCCATCGTTTCCGACCCCGTGAACACGTTCAATGATGCCTGGGCAAAGGAGCACATGACGGCACCGCAGGTGATCAATGCCTACAGCGCGCCGGCGCTCAACGCCATTGAGAGGAACTTTCAGGTGGTCGCGCCGCCGACGTATCTCACGGGTTACCTGGAATTTCAGGACACCCTCGGCAAGAACCTGTCCGAGGCCTATGTCGGCCAGCTCGCGGCCAAGGACGTGCTGAAGAAAACCCAGGACGAGTGGAGCGCAATCGTGCGCCGGATCGGCCGCGGCAAGCTCAAGGAGGAGCTCGCGAGCTACAAAGCGGTCATGCCCAAGCGCAATCTGCCGGCGTGAAGAGCTGCTGTCGCAGGCTTGCTGAAGGCGGAGACTCTTCCTTGATGGGTTCGATCGTGTGGCCCCTGGGTCCCGGCTCTCGTTTCGGACGCATGTCAAGCTTGCGCAGACTGCGTAAACTTGTCTGCGCTGCGAAGGTGCCCTCACTGCACTCGGCCGGGACACGAGGTCTTTCGTGTCCCGGACAAGCGAGCCGGGCGAGCGAAGAGCCGGGACCCAGGGGCCACATGCTAAGCCCTGCGTCCATATTCGATCGCTCCGCCCTTTCAAGGGGAGGTATATCTGCGTTTGTCTCGAGCCTCGAATGAGCGTGGTTGCGACTTCGATCGATTTCGCCTCCGCGCACCGCTCGGCGCGGGCGCTCTCGCGGCGGCATGCGATCCGGCGCTTCCGCTGGGCCATCCTTGCGCCTTTGATCGCGCTGTTCGCCTCGGTGCTGCTGCCGGTCCTTTTCCTGCAGCTCTATTTCTCCTTCCACCAATGGACGGTGTATCTCGGCAGCTGGTGGGATGCGGAATATGTCGGCTTGGACCTGTTCCGAGAGGTCCTGAGCGATCCGCGCTTCGGCTGGGCCGTGCTGCGCTCCCTGGTCTTCGCGGTCGGCTCTACGATCGGCTGCTTTGTGGTGGGATTCGCGCTTGCCTATCTCATGCGGCGGCCGTTCCGCGGCCATGCCGTGTACTACGCGATCTTCATTCTGCCGATGCTGACCGTCCCGGTGGTGGTCGCCTATACCGGGGAGATGCTGCTTTATCAGAGCGGCCCGATCAATGATCTCATCACCCGGCTGACCGGCATCGAGTTCAAGCCGATGTGGCTCACCAATCCCAATCTCGCGCTGCCCACCGTGATGCTTCTGGAGATTTGGAACTGGACGCCGTTCTCCTTCATCATCATGCTCGCGGGGCTCGCCGCAATTCCCAGGGAGCCGATCGAGGCCGCCGAAATTCTGGGCGCTTCGAGGTGGCGAATCTTCTGGGAAGTGGAGCTGCCGCTCCTGCGCCCCGTGATCGTGCTCGCGCTGCTGCTGCGCTTCCTCGAAGCCATGGCGGAGTTTCCCAAGACCTGGGCGTTGTTTCAGGGCGGCCCCGGCACCGCAACCGAGACGCTCCCCATCTACATTTTTCTGACCACCTGGCAGTACTTCGAGATCTCCAAGGGAGCAGCAATGTCCTATGTCGTCATGCTGCTGATGATCGCAATCGTGCTGCTTGCGATCCGGTTGTTGCGGCGGGAGAAGAGGTCGCTTGACCGCATGTATGCGCACGCGGCGGCTGCGGACACGGCGTCCGCATGAGAAGAAAATCCCGCCGCAGGCGACAATCTGCCATTGCGCGCTATTGCGCGCTCACCCTGTGGGCGCTGATCGCGCTGTTTCCGATCTATTGGATCGTGGCAACCTCGTTCAAGCCCGACACGCAATGGTTCGCCTGGCCGCCGGTTTATTTTCC
>DASXIG010000147.1:0-2750 GCA_036498105.1 Xanthobacteraceae bacterium
CCAAGCCGGCCGCATGGCCATGCACAATGCGAACCGGCTCAAGATCGGCCTGTTCGGAGCGAACTGCTCGTCCGGGCGCGCGGTCACCCTTGTCCCGGAGCGCTGGTCAGGGAGCTGGCCTGACAACCTCAAGCTCGCGCAGATCGCGGATACCGCCGGCATCGATTTCATGCTCCCGATCGGGCGCTGGAAGGGTTATGGCGGGGACACCGATTATCAGGGCGCAACGCTCGAGACCCTGACCTGGGCCTCGGGGCTTCTCGCTTCGACCAAACGAATCACCGTGTTCGGGACGGTGCATGCGCCGCTGTTCAATCCGGTGATTGCGGCGAAGGAGATGGTGACCGCCGACCACATCGGGGAGGGACGCTTCGGCCTCAACATCGTCGTCGGCTGGAACGAGGGCGAGTTTGCCATGTTCGGCGTCACCCAGCGCGAGCACGAGGAGCGCTATGAGTATGCGCAGGAATGGCTCGACGTCATCAAGATGATCTGGTCCGACAAGGAGGACTTCGAATTTTCCGGCAAGTATCTCAACATGAAAGGCATCCGCGGCAAGCCCAAGCCCTACGGAGGCAGCCGCCCGGTGATCATGAATGCGGGCGCCTCGCCGGTGGGGCAGGCGTTTGCGATCCGTAATTGCGATGCTTTCTTTCTGCAGGCCTCGCGCACCTCGCTGGACGAGACCGCCGAGCGGGTCGCCAAAGCCAAGGAGCAGGCGAAGCAGCAGGGGAGGGAGCTCGGCGTCTACACCGTCGGCGTGATCACCTGCCGCCAGACCCGGAAGGAGGCCGAGGATTATTTTCATTATTCCATCGTGGAGCATGCGGACTGGTCGGCGGTCGACAGCATCCTCGCGCTCAAGAACATCACCGCGCAGAACACGCCGTCCGAGAAGTTCACGCAGATCCGGACCGGATACGCGCAGGGCATGGGCGGGCTTCCCATCGTCGGCGATCCCGACCACGTGGCGAGGCAGCTGATGGATTTGAGCAAGGCAGGACTGACCGGAATCGCGGTGTCGCTGGTCAACTACATCAACGAGCTGCCCTTCTTCTGCGACGAGGTCCTGCCGCGGCTCGAGCGCGTGGGACTGCGGGAGGGTAGAACGGGTTAGCGATCCAAGTCGGCTAGCTAGAGCGTTTTCGGGGCTGCCGGAATCGAAGGCGCTCCAGCACTTTTGATCTGGTCGCATTTACTGCGGAAAACCTGCGTCCACTGTTCCGGAAAATGCCCTGGCTCGATTGGAATTATCTTGGTATTTCAAGAATGTAGTCCGAAAAATACATCGAATTTCTAAAATAGCGCGAGATAACCAAGCTTTACACGTCTAAGTTACGAGAGTTCCGAACCAAGATTGCGCTGCTCAGTCCAGCTTTATTCCGACGGCCGCTATCACCTTGGCGCGGGTGTCGGCCTGGGAGCGGATGAAGGCGGCGAACTCCTGCGGAGTCTCGCTCGACGCGGGCTCGATGCCTGCGGCGAGAAGCTTCTCGCGTATCTCTGGCATGGCGAGGACTTTGCGGATGGACGCGTGCAGCACGTTCACCGCCGCCGCCGGCGTGCCGGCGGGCGCCACGATGCTTTGCCAGATCCCAAGGTCGTAGCCCGGAAACGACTCGGCAATGGTCGGGATCTCGGGAGCGAGAGAGAGCCGCTGCGCGCTCACGAGGCCGAGAATCTTGAGCCTCTTGTCGCGCCAGAGCGGCAGTGCCACGTTGATGCTCTCCATGCCGAACGGAATGTCGCCCGCGAGAATGCCGGTGATCTGCGTGGTGCCGCCACGATAGGGCACCATGCCGAAATTGGTGCCGGCCATCATGTTGAGGAGCCCGACATTGACCTGCGAGGTGGGCGTGCTGATTCCGATCTGGAACGTTCCAGGCTTGGCCTTCTCCTGCTCCACCAACTCCTTGATGGAGTTGACGGGGACGTTGATGTTGCCGACCAGCGCGGACGGCACCAGCGCAAGCAGCGACACCGGGACGAAATCCTTGAACGGATCGTACGCGAGCTTGCTGTAGAGGAACGGGTTCATCACCAGCGTCCCGTCGATCGCCATCAGGAGCGTGTAGCCGTCCGGAGCGGCCTTGGCGACTGCCTGCGCGGCAATGATCGTGTTGGCGCCGGGCCGATTATCCACCACGATCTGCTGGCCGAGATCTTCGCCCATCTTCTGGCCCACGAGACGGCCGAGGAAGTCCGCGGGCCCGCCGGGCGCAAACGGCACGATCAGCGTGATCTGGCGCGAGGGATAGGTCTGCGCCGACGCGGGCACGGCGAGCGACAGGCATGCCGCGGCGAGGGCTACCACCGTCGTGGCCGTGCTGGTCACTGCCATGGCTACCGCTGTAGGAACTTCAAATCGACCGCACTGGTCATCGCAAGCCGAAATCAATTCAATTGCGACAGCAGCCGGCCGAGCTCGGGCATAAGCGCCAGCGGGCCGAGTTTCGATTTCAGCCGGCCCAGGCAGCCCCAGAGCACCGCCTGGTTGCTATTGACCACGGGCTTGCGGAGGGTGCGCTCGATCTCGGAGATGGCGTCCATCTGGGTGGTATTGGTGCAGCTCAAAAAGACCCCGTCGGCGTCGGGCCGGTCGTGCTTGCGCGCGAGCTCGGCCCATTGCGCCGGAGTGACCTTGGCGAATGCGAGTGGCTCGAGAGCAAGCGCTACATCGTGCACGACGGTAAAGCCGCTTGCTTCCAGGTACGCGATCACCGCGCCATTGCTTTTGTAGGGGCTGAGCA
>DASXIG010000148.1:0-4737 GCA_036498105.1 Xanthobacteraceae bacterium
AGAGATGGCCGCCGGAGGAATGACCGCCGATATAGAGCCGGTTTGGATCGCCGCCGAAGCTCGCGGCATTCCTGTAGACCCAGGCAACTCCATGGCGCACCTGGTCTGCCATCACGCGCAGATCGCCGTTTGCCGGCTTGACGGAGATGAAGTCGAGCACGACGTAGTGCGCGCCGGCGTTGACGAACAGCTCGGCTGAGAACGCATAATTTTTTGCCTCCCCGCCTAACCAGGCGCCCCCGTGAATGAAGACGAAGATCGGAGCATTCGCGCGCTTGGTACGATAGATGTCCAGCTTTTCAACCTCGCTCAGACCATAGGATTCCCGTTGCGGAGGGCCGAGGCGGGCGCGCACGGCGTCGCTGGTGCTCGCAAAACGCTTGATGTTCTGGCCCATGAGCGGGGCATAGAAGCTCTGGTCATACGCCGCATCGAGTTCCAACTGGTCCATATTCATCCAGACGAGCGGACCCTTCTCGTGCGGCGCCGGCCCGATGCGGCAGTCCTCCGCAAAGGCGGGTCCTGCCACGATCGCGGCGGCGCCCCCGAGAGCCGCACGCCGCGTGATTTTCTTGCGAATCGACGCGAGTCCCAGCCCCATGGTTTTCCTCCTGCTTGCCCGGTGCGGTGTTGCGAGAGGTTTTTCGCCTGCCGCACGCGTACCTTTGTATGCAAGTTGTCGGTTGAGAGGCAAACCGATACCGAGGGCGGCTCACGTCCCGGAGGCGCCGAACGACTTGGGCGGCGGGCTGATCATCTGGCCGCCGGTCGGGGTCACGCGCAGCACCGCAAGGCCGCGCTGGTTGGTTCCGTCGGGACGGAAGCGGAAGAGCCCGTCGATGCCGGCAAAGCCCGAGGCATTCGTCAACACCGGCTCGGAGAAGCGCTGCTGGCCCTGGGTCTTGACCAGCGCTGCCACCAGCGCGACCGCGTCATAGGAGAGCGAGGCCGTGCGCACTGGATCCTGGCCGAAGCGGCCGCGATAGCGGACGGAAAAATTGCGAAAGCCTGTCGATTCCGGCCCCGCGTACCAGGCGCCTTCGAGCTGCGCATTAGAAAAGACCTGCGGGTCCTCCCATAGCCCGGTGCCAAGGAGCTGGACCTTCTTCACGTCAACGCCGGCCCCCGCCAAGGTCTGCACGACGACTCCCACAGCCTCGGCGCCGTCCGGTACAAAGATGGCGTCGGCATGCGCGGCGGCCTGCGCCACATTGCGAACGGGGCCCTGCATCTGCGTCTTATCGAGCGGATAGCGCTCGAACGCGACCACGCGTCCCCCGCGGCGCGCCACCACCTGCTTGAACGCCGCTTCGACGACTGTCCCATACGCGTTGTCCGGAACCAGCGCCGCGAAGGCGCGCTTGCCCTGGCTGGTCGCATACCCGACGATGCGGTCGACGTCGGTCTCGGGCAGGAAACTCAGGAGATAGACGCCGCGCGTCGCGACATTCGCGTCGGTCGAGAACGCGATGACAGGAACATTGCGCGAGCGCGCGAGCTGTCCCACCGGGCCGACGGTGAGCGCGAACAACGGTCCGAGAATGATCTCCGAGCCTTCGTCGAGGGCCTGCTGCGCGGCTTGCTGCGCGCCGGCCGCGGTGCCGCCATCGTCCTTGACGACCAGCTGAACATCGGGGCTGCTGAATTCCGCAAGCGCCATCTCGGCCGCGTTGCGCATGGATTTCGCCGCCACGGCGGCGTTCCCGGCCGCCGAGAGCGGCAGCACGAGGCCTGCCTTCACTTGACCGCTGCCGATATTGGTCGTCGCCTGTGCGGGCGCGCTCGAGGATAAGCTCGGCAACAGATCTTTGATGTTGCCGGAGCAACCGGCAATAAACAGCGCCGCTCCCAAGAGGACGAAAGGCACGCGCACCAGCACAAGCCGTGGAACCTGCGTTACTCGGTACATCAGAGCCGGTCTCCTCGACGGCGCCCCACGATGTCACCGTCTACCGCAGGCTGCAACAGACATTTGCCCGCAATATGGTTAACGAACCGGGAAAGCGGGCCGCGACGGCCCTAAGGATACCGGTGTTGTGCTGGAAACTGCTCAAATGACGGCGGCAGGCCAAGCCACTACAGTGCGGGGGCATGCGTACCGGCAAACCCGAAAACCCGGCGCTCGCGCCACGACACGAGCGGGCGCGCGGACAATACATCGTCGATGGCCGTCCCGCGGCCGCACCGGCGCTTGCGCCCGGCCTTTACCTCGTGGCCACCCCGATCGGCAATCTGCGCGACATCACCCTGCGGGCGCTGGACGTTCTGGCCGCGGCAGACCTGATCGCGTGCGAGGATACGCGCCATAGCCGCAAGTTGCTTGACCACTACGGAATAACCACCCAGGTTCGCCCCTATCACGATCATAATGCCACCGCGGCACGGCCAAGGATTCTGACCCGGCTCGCCGAGGGCGCAGCCATTGCCCTGATCAGCGATGCCGGAACGCCGCTCGTTTCCGACCCCGGCTACAAGCTCGCGCGGGAGGCGGGCGAGCTCGGCCACAACGTCAGCGCAGTGCCCGGTCCCTCCGCGCTTCTTGCCGCGCTCACCGTCAGCGGAATTCCGTCCGACCGTTTCATGTTCGAAGGCTTCTTGCCCGCCAAGGAGAGTCAGCGGCGCGCCCGCATCGACGCGCTGAGATCAGTTCCGGCAACGCTCATCCTGTTCGAGACCGGACCGCGCATCGCTGCGGCGCTCACCGATCTTGCCGTTGGCCTGGGTGCGCGCGAGGCCGCAGTCTGTCGCGAACTCACCAAGTTGCACGAGGAGGCGCGCCGAGGGGATTTGGCGGCGCTGGCCCGCGCCTATGCCGGCGGTGCCGAGACGCGCGGCGAGTTCGTCATTGTGGTGGCCCCGCCGCAGGATCGACCCGAGCTTTCGATGGCCGATGTCGACACGCTGTTGCGCGCCGCTCTCGATCGGCTTTCCCTCAAGGAAGCCGTTGCCGAAACGGTCGCCCAGACCGGTGCACCGCGGCGCCAGGTTTACCAGCGGGCGCTGGCATTGCGGGGAGAGACCAACAATGGCCATTGATCCGCCGCGGTCACTTCCGGGCGCGAGCGCTGAGCCGAAACGGCAAGAGAAAGGCCAAGAAGAACGCCAAGAAGAACGCCAAAAAAAACGGTACGATCTCAAGCATCAAGTCGCGTTCCGTACCGGGATCTCGGCGGAAAGCCGGGCCGCGGCCTTTCTTATTGCGAAGGGCTTTCGCATCCTCGCCCGCCGCTTCAAGAGCCCCGTCGGCGAGATCGACATCGTTGCGCGGCGCAGAAGCCTGCTGATCTTCGTGGAGGTCAAGGCGCGTCCCGACCTGGACGAGGCGGCCTGGTCCGTGACCGGACGCCAGCGCGCGCGCATTGTCGCGGCCGCCGAAGCGTGGCTGGCGCGATACCCCGATGAGCGGATTCGCGACATCAGGTTCGATGCCATGCTGGTCGCGCCGGGGCGGATTCCCCGCCATATCCCGGCGGCTTTTGACGCGAGCCGTTAATAGCGATCAGGAATCTTATTACTGATACCTGGTCAGGCCGCGTGCAATTTTGCAAAGAACTGGTCGACCTGACCCCGGATGCGGGCCGCTACGGCCCCGAGATCGTCGGCCACGGTCTTCACCGACATTGCATTTTCGCGGGTGGCAGCGGTCGCCTCGCCCACCCGCACCACCTCCTCCGCGGTGTCGAGGGTGCGCTTGGCCGCGGTCTCCACACTGCGCGCGATCTCCTGCGTAGCCGCGCCCTGCTCGGTAACCGCCGCGGCAATTGCGCCGCTGATCTCGCCGATATTGCGAATGGTGCGCTCGATCGCGCCGATCGCCTCGATGGAGCGCATTGTGGCCTGCTGCATCCCGGAAATCTGCGCCGCGATATCCTCAGTCGCCTTTGCCGTCTGCCCGGCGAGCGCCTTCACCTCGCTCGCCACCACCGCAAAGCCGCGCCCGGCATCCCCGGCGCGAGCGGCCTCGATGGTGGCATTGAGCGCAAGCAGATTGGTCTGCTCGGCGATATCCGTGATGAGGCGGACGACGTCGCTGATGCGGCCCGCTGCCTCATCGAGCTCCTTGACCATCGCGTGGGTCCATTCCGCTTCGCTGACCGCCTTGCTCGCAATCGCATTGGATTGCGCCACCTGGCGATCGATCTCGGTCACCGAAGCCGCGAGCTCGTCAGCAGCCGAGGCGATGTCGCGCACATTGCTGGAAGCGTCGGCCGAGGCGGTGGTGGCCCCAGTGGTCCGCATCGAGGCATTGTCGGCCGCCCCGGTCAGGCGGCTCGAGGCTGCGAGCATCTGATCGGATATTCGACCGAGCTCCGAAATGGTCGCTTCGACCTCGGCCCCGAAGCGGCTGACCTCCTGCGACACCTCCTCCTGGCGCCCCGTGCGCGCCTGCGCTTCGTCGAGAACGGTTCCGCTTAGCTCCTCGTTCTTGCGCATAGCGTCCTGAAACACCGCTATCGAGCGGGCAAGCGCGCCGACCTCGTCCCGACGCTCGCCGTACGGAATGGCGCTCTGCAGATTTCCCGCTGCCACGGCCTGCGTGATGCGGGTAATCCGGGCGAGGGGACGTGCTATTGCGCGCCAGCTGATCACCGCGCCCAGCGCCGCCAGCATCACGGCCAGCGCAGCGGTTACGCCCGTGAGCCACGCCACCCGGATGCTGTTGTTGTTGATCTCCTCATAGATGCGCTGCGAGCGTTTGGCATAAAGCTCGCTGAGCTGCGTGAGATCGAGATTGAG
>DASXIG010000149.1:0-3351 GCA_036498105.1 Xanthobacteraceae bacterium
GCACCAGCGGATCCCTGATGAGGTCCAGCACTTGGCGGTCAAGCTCGGTCTGCGCCCCGCGCATCTCGAGATCGATCGGCTTTCCAAGCTCCGCCGAGAGGTCCCGCACGATGCGCGGCAGCTTCTGCCAGGCGTTTCCGATCGGCTGCATCCGGGTTTTCAGCACGCTTTCCTGCAGCTCGGCGGTGACGTTCGACAGCCGCTGCAACGGCGTCTTGAACTCGGACTCCTGGTGCCGGCGGACGATCTCCATCAGCTGGTTGCGCGTGAGCACCAGCTCCGACACCATGGTCATGAGATGGTCGAGGGTATTCACGTGCACCCGGACGGAGCTGGCCGCCGCCTTGTCTGCACGGTCCTCTTCCCCCCCGGCGGGCTCGGCCGCGGCATTGGAATGCGCACCGCCCGGGCTCGATGCTGCATCCTCCCGTTTGACATCGACGACCCTGGCCGGCTCGTGGGAGCTCGCGGCCTCATCGGCAGGCGAGGCTGGCGGTTCGGCACCGGCGACGCGGCGGCGCTGCCCCGGCACGGTCGCTCCACCCGCGAGAGGCTCGAGACTTGCGATCAGATCCCGGTCATTGCCCTGCGGCTCGGTGCCTTGTTGCTCGATCGCGTTCAGCAGGGCCTTGATGCGATCGATGGTCGCCAGAATGAGCGAGACCGCATCCCTCGTCACCGTGGCCCCGGTGCGGAAATCGGCCATGCGCGTCTCGGCTGCATGCGTGAGCGCCTCCAGGCGCGGCAATCCGATGAAGCCACAGGTCCCTTTGATGGTGTGGACGAGCCGAAAGATGTTTTCGAGGATTTTGATGTTGTCCGGCTCCTGTTCGAAGCGCACCAGCTGGGTACGACGACATCGAGGTTTTCGCCGGTCTCCGTCAGAAACTCGCGCAGCAGTTCATCCATGGAGAACGGCACTTTCGACGCAACACGCAGCCTGCCGAGCCGGCGCTTCGGAGGAGGCGCCAGTGTGTTGGCAAACGGTTTAATATTGGTTGCGCCGCCAGCGGATTGTGGCGGGATTTAGTTTCGAGTTAACGTGTCGTTAGCGATCGATCAGCGCGTCGCAATGGTGACGGCCTCGCCATCGGCAGCGAGCTCGACCTTGAGGCTGCAAGCTCGGGCCAGCAGGCCCGCGTAGAACGGTTGGATGCCGTGGGCATCGATCGAGCCGTTCTCAGAAGCTCCTTCCAGCAGAGTGGGGATTGCCTGCTGGATGCGGGCATTGGGACCCGACGCGACGATACGAAAGCCGATATTGTCACCTTCCCCGATCGGGTTCACCTCGATCACGCCGCCGCGCGGGATTGCCTGGCTTGCAATAATGAGCATGTTCAACAGCAGCTTGGCACGGTTTTTGGGCAGCAGCATGGGCGGCAGCTTCCAGACGAGCTTGGTCTTGTCGTCCTCGATGAACGCCCTCGCCATGTTATGGGCATCCCCAAGATCGATCTGCGCGCCGGTCGAGCCGGCCGCGCCGAAAGCCAGCCGGCAGAATTGCAGGCGCGTCGATGCGGTCTTCGCGCTTTTTTTGATGAGATCGAGGGCAAAGTCCCTGGTCTCCTGGTCGCTGTCTTTTTCATCCAGCACTTCGAGCCCGTTCACGATGGCACCGGTGGGGCTGATCAGGTCGTGGCAAACGCGCGAGCAGAGAAGGGCGGCGAGATCGAGCGGATCAAGGGCCACGGCTGTGGTCATGAGAACGTCTCCATTTGCCGTCGAGGCGACGCGAATGCATGAACGCGACTCACTCCCGTGCAGGTATGCTGCGGTGTACACCGTCGCCTTGCCCAGTGCCAAGACTCATTGGGATAAGCACAAGCCTCGTTGCGATACGCACAAGCGTCCTTGCGAGACCCACAAGCGTCGCTGCGACACGCACGATACACGCGGGAGAAAACCGGCGTGATCTTCATCCCGGAGCGGCGGCACTGCGACGATGAGCTCATGGACGAGCTGTCCTCGGTCGTCTCAAAGGCGGGCGCTGCCGTTCTTGCGGCGCGCGCACGGCCGCTCGATGCAAAGAACAAGGCCGATCAAACCCCTGTCACGGCGGCCGACCACGCCTCCGAGGCGGTGCTGCTGCAAGGGATTTCGCGCCTGCTTCCCGGAGTGGCCATCCTCTCGGAGGAGCAGATGCCGGAATCCTCGCCCTGCAAGCCGGTTGCGGGCAACTTTGTCCTTGTCGATCCGCTGGACGGAACGCGCGAGTTGCTCGCCGGCCGTGATGAATTCACCATTAATGTGGCGGTGGCTGACGGTGCCGGCCCGTGGCTCGGCATCGTCGCTGCGCCGGCGCACGGGCTTCTCTGGCGCGGCGTTGCGGGGCGGGGGGCCGAGCGACTGGTACTCGCCGCCGGCGCGCCTGCGAGTGCCGCTGAAAGCCGCGCGCCGATCCATGCTCGGCCATGCCCTCGTTCGGGGCTGATCGCCGCAGTAAGCCGGTCACATCTCGATGCGCAAACCGCGAGCTTCCTCGCCAGTCTGCCGCTCTCCCATCAGGTCGCGTGCGGATCGGCCGTCAAATTCTGCTACGTCGCCGAGGGCAAGGCCGATGTCTACCCCCGGCTATCGACGACTTGCGAATGGGACGTGGCCGCCGGTCACGCGATTCTTCTCGCGGCGGGCGGGATGGTAACGACGCCGGAGGGCGGCATCCCGAGCTATGGCCGCGCCGATCGCGACTTTCGCGTTCCCGGGTTCATCGCTTGGGGCGATCCCGCCGCGGCCAGCGCGTTGGGCGGCGCGAAGCCGGGTGGCGCCGCGTTGCGGACATAGTATTGTCCTGGTTGTGGCGATTCGGTTGCGGTTTGGCCGCAAAGCCCAGCTACACACCTTCGAGAAGGTACCGACAGCTGATTTATCGCTCGTGGAGCACGCGATGCAGGCCCTGATGCGGACCATTTCCGTTGCCTTGCTGCTTCTGGGATGCGGCTTGGCCCTGGCCCAATCGGATCCTCCGCCTCCCGCCGCTCAAGTGCCGCCCCAAGGGGCACAACCGGGCGGGCAATATTCCTCGAACGAGATCGTCGATGCCGGTCACCGCTTCTTCGGCACGATTTCGCGCGGGCTTGCACAAATCGTGGAAAAGGCGGGCAGCCAATGGGGACTGCCGAACGGATACGTGCTGGGGCAGGAAGCCGGCGGTGCCATGGTGGCGGGGCTGCGATATGGTGAAGGCATCCTTTACACCAAGAATGCCGGCGACCTGCGCGTCTACTGGCAAGGGCCTTCGCTCGGGTTCGACTTTGGCGGCGATGGGGCGCGCACCATGATGCTCGTCTACAGCCTTCCGGCCACGGATGCGATCTATCAGCGGTTCGTGGGCATCGACGGGTCGGCCTATTT
>DASXIG010000150.1:0-4566 GCA_036498105.1 Xanthobacteraceae bacterium
GCTCGTAGCGAGGCGAAGATGATACGCAAGCTGAAGTCCGGCGAGTATCGCCTTTATTCGCGCAAGATCAATCCGAAGACCGGCAGGCGCCGCAACCTCGGCACCTTCAAATCCCGCGCGGCCGCCGAGAAGCACGAGCGCGCCGTGCAGTTCTTCAAGCGTGCCGGGTGAGGGACAGCGATTAGTGACCCGATTCTGAAACATATCTGACAAGCGCTGCCGCCACTGGAAGGGACGCCGGATGCGTTCTATCCTGGCTTGTGCGATCAGGATGTCCGCATCCAATTTGAAATAGCTGGGAGGAAAGCATGCACATGCGGCGGCTTTTGCAATTCGCAACCGTTGGCTTGGCGGTGGCGCTTCTTCAATCGGCGGCGCCGCAAGTCGCGGCCCAGAACCAGGCGCCCGCAGCGCTGACAGGCCAGGTGGCCTCCGAAGCTGAAGGGGCCATGGAAGGCGTCGTGGTGAGCGCGAAGAAGGCGGGCTCAATTGTCACGGTCAGTGTCGTCACCGATGCACAAGGCCGTTACAGCTTCCCGGCCAGCCGCCTCCCTGCCGGCAAGTACACGTTGAAGATCCGGGCCATCGGCTATGACCTGGGTGCGCCGGCCAGCGCAGATGTCGCCGACGAGCAGACGACCACGGCCGATCTCAAGCTGCGCAAGACGAAAAACCTCGTCTCGCAGATGAGCAATGGCGAATGGATGATGAGCCTGCCGGGGGCGGAAGAGGACAAGGCCTTCCTGCTCGGCTGCGTAGGCTGCCACACGCTCGAGCGCATCGTCCGCTCGAACCACGATGCCGACGAGTGGACCCAGGTGATCGTGCGCATGAACGGCTACGGCCCGGTGAGCCAGCCGATCAAGCCGCAGCGCATGCTCGATCCCGAGCGTTCAGGCACCCCCGATCAGTTCCGCAAGCAGGCGGAATACCTCGCCAAGATCAACCTCAGCGAGGTCTCGCAGTGGGAGTATCCGCTGAAGACCTTGCCGCGACCCGCCGGCCGGGCGACCCGCGTCATCATCACCGAATACGACATGCCGCGGCCGACCACCGAGCCGCACGACGTGCTCGTGGATAAGGACGGGACTGTCTGGTATTCGGATTTCGGCGAGCTCTTCATCTCCAAGTTCGACCCCAAGACGCTCAAGCTCACCGAATATCCGGTCCAGGAGTTCAAGCCGGGCGCGCCGGTGGGCAACCTGTCGCTCGAGTTCGACAAGGAAGGCAAGCTCTGGTTCGACACCATGTTCCAGGGCTCGCTCGGCGCGCTCGATCCCAAGACCGGCGAGATCAAGTATTACCCGCTGGCGCCGGAGTACAACGACAACCGCGTGCAGCTGAACTTCGCTGGCCTGCGCCATGACGTGGACGGCAAGGTGTGGACCAAGAGCGTGGGTACGCAGGAGATCTTCCGGCTCGACCTCGCGAGCGGAAAATGGGAGCGTTTCCAGCCGCTCAAGGAGCTCACGCGCGGGCGCCACTCGATCTATCAGGTCATCTCGGACTCCCAGAACAACCTGTGGATGGCCGAGTTTACCCACGGCCACCTCGGCAAGATCGACGCCAAGACCGGCAAGGCCACCTGGTATCCGCTCCCCACCGCGAACGGACGCGCGCGGCGGATGAACATCGACGACCAGGACCGCATCGTGGTCGCGGAATATCGCGGCAACAAGATCGCGGTCTTCGATACCAGGACCGAGAAGTTCACCGAATATCCGGTGCCGCCACAGACGTGGCCCTATCGTGCCGCCATCGACAAGAACGGCGAGATATGGACCGGCGGCATGCACAGCGACCGCGCCGTGCGCGTCAACCCGAAGACAGGCGACACGGTAGAGTATCTGCTGCCGCGAGAAACCAACATGCGCACCGTGTTTGTGGACAACTCGACCACGCCGGTCACCTTCTGGACCGGCAGCAATCACGGCGCCGCTTTGGTCAAGGTGGAGCCGCTGGATTAGCTCCCATCGGTCGTCATGGCCGGGGGGGCCGCTCGCGCCCCGGTCGCCAATCTCTGGGCTGTCATGCCCCGCTTCCAAGCGGGACATCCAGTAATCCGCGCGCAGCGGGCTCAGGCAAAGCCCTACCAACCCCACGTCTGCTGATTACTGGATCGTCCGCATACGCGGACGATGACGACCGGGGGGATCGAATATTTTACCATACGGCAGATTTGCATGAGATGACGGGATACGCAGCTCCCGCGATCTGATATGCATATGCGTGCGCTTCGGTGATTCGACCCATGCCCACGCAAACCTATTTGATGCAATTGGCGCGACGCTGCCGTTTCCTTTCGCAGCACACCCTGGATTTGAGAGTGGCAAGGGAGCTGCGGGGCCTGGGCGATGAGCTTGAGGAAAGGGCACGCGAGGCACAGCTTGCCGCGGATGCCGCCGTCCCTGCCATTGTTCAGGCCTACGCGCCCCGCTAGTTTTATCATTTAAGCCGGCCCGGCTATTATTCGGTCATTCCGCTGCCTGAGGACCGAATTGAAATGATACGTCCATCAAAAACAATGATGACCCTGCATCGCGCCATCCGCGCGTTGTCCCTCGTTGGCGCGCTCGTGCTTGCACCCCCTGTTGCGCACGCGGTCGAAACAGTCACGGCCGGGGCGGTCGGGTCCGCGTCAACAACGATATGGCCGCTCTACATCGGGATCAGCAAAGGCTTCTTCGAAGCAGCCGGCATCAAGGCCGATCCAGTCTTTGCGCAGTCCTCAACCGCGATTGCGCAGCAGGTCGCGGCAGGCTCGCTCAACCTGACCGTCGGCAGCGGGCTCGTCGATCCCATCCGAGCCATCGACAAAGGTGCGCCGATCGCGATCTGGCGCATCGACATGCAGGCGCCGCCCTATGCGCTTCTGGCCAAGCGCGACATCAGGAGCATCACGGAGCTCAAGGGCAAGACCATCAGCATCGGCGGCGCCAAGGACATCACGCGCATCTTCGTGGAGCGCATGCTGGGGCCCAGCGGCATCGGCCCCGGCGATGTGGACTATGTGTTTGCGGGCGCGACCTCTGCGCGTTTCTCCGCGCTGCAATCAGGCGCCGTGGATGCCGCGCTTCTCACTTCTCCGCACAATTTCCATGCCGAGACCGCGGGCTTCAACAATCTCGGCTGGACCATCGACTATGCGAAAGAGCTCCCGTTCTCGGGCGGCGCCGTCAATCGCGCCTGGGCGAATTCCAATAAGGCTACTGTCGACAAGTTTCTCGCCGCGTATACGCGCAGCGTCGCCTGGTTTCAGGACGACAAGAACCGGGACGAAGCCATCCGCATCATGGTGGATGTGAGCAAGCTCAGCCGCGATGAAGTGGCCAAGAGCTACGACTTCCTGCAGCAGAAGAATTTCTACGAGCTCACGGGCAAGATTTCCAAAGCGAAGCTGGGCAGGCTCGTGGAAGCGTTGCGCGAGCTCGGCGACGTATCAGCCTCGTTCACCGTCGGGCAGTTGCTGATGCCGGGAGTGGCGGAGCTGACGGATTGAGCGACGTTGACATATTCTGAACCGTCATCCTGAGGTGCTCGCGCGTCCTTTGCGCGCGAAGGATGAGGAACGCGATCAGGCCGCGTCCTTCGAGGCCCGCGCGCTCGTGATCGCAGAGCGTCGGATGATGACAATGCGCGCGGGCACCTCAGGACGACGGCCTCTGAGGCTTGCTTGCACATCATGACGGCAGGAGATTAATGCGGCATGCGCAGGACCGGCTTGATGGTCGTGCCGTTGTTGGAATCCTGCGCCGCGCGGTTGATGTCGGCGAGTGGATAGAAGCTGATCATCCGCTCGACCGGCATCTGCCCGGCCATGAGCAGATCGACCAGCTTCGGAATGAACTCCTGCGGATGGCTCTCGCCCTGGATGACGCCGCGCAGGGTGCGCCCGAACTGCAGGAACGGCATCTCCAGCGTAACTTCCGTTCCGCGGCGTGCGCTTCCCAGGAGTACGCAGGTCCCGCCTGGCATCAACGCTTCGACCGCTTGCCGCAGCGCGCTCGGCTCGGCCGATGCCTCGATCGAGAACCGAACTCCTTGACCGCCGATCTCGCGAATTTTTGCCGCCGCGTCGGTGCGCCCGCTCGCATCGATCGCGTGGGTGGCGCCGAGCTCGCGCGCCAGCGCGAGGCGCTGCTCGCGGACGTCGACCGCGATGATGGGAGCGCAGCCCGCAATCTTTGCGGCCATCAGCGCGGAGAGTCCCACTGCACCGGCTCCGAACACCGCAAAGGAATCACCCGGCTGGGGCCGCATCGAATTGAGCACGGCACCGGCGCCGGTCTGGCCGCTGCACGCGAACGGTCCCAGCAGTTCGAGCGGCGCGTCCTTTCGCACCTTGACCGCGAAACGCTCATTGGCGATGGCATAGGTTGCGAGGGACGATTGCTGGAAGAATGCACTGTAGACCGGGGCGCCGTTCCTGCGCATCAGGGTCGATCCGTCGGGCCGGGTGCCGGCCATCTTCAGATTGAAATTGCTCTGGCAGTGCGACTGCATGCCCCGGGTGCAGTTCGCGCAGCTCCCGCACCACGGATACGACATCACGACGTGATCGCCGGG
>DASXIG010000151.1:0-6639 GCA_036498105.1 Xanthobacteraceae bacterium
ACGTCTTCATGGGCGAGTTCAACTTCTCGGATCTGCCCGAGAGCAATCTCATGCGTTCAATCCGGCTGTTTGGCGAGAAGGTGATACCGGCCTTGCGCTCATACGAGCCGTTTTAAGGCGTTTTATCCCGCAGGCCATTGACCGACCCCGTCCTCCGGACGACAGTCACTTCAGGCCGGAGCATGTCCCGCAAAAAGCCTGCGCTCGGGCTTGACCCAAGGGTGGCAACCACTTTTGCGAAAAAAGGACATGCGCAAACAAAACATGGGTCAGGAGGACGATTCCAAAAAAAGTCATCCTGCTCCAGAGGGAGAAAACGCCATGGAGGCGAGCACCGCGATCACGGCGGCTGCGCCGCGCAGGCCGCTTTACACGCATCTTTATTTTCAGGTCCTGACCGCGATCGTTCTCGGCGTCCTGCTGGGGCACTTCTATCCCCAGCTGGGCGAGCAAATGAAGCCGCTCGGCGACGGCTTCATCAAGCTCATCAAAATGCTCATCGCGCCCATCATCTTCTGCACGGTCGTGCACGGCATCGCCAGCATGGACGACATGAAGAAGGTCGGCCGCGTCGGGCTGAAGGCCCTGATCTATTTCGAGCTGGTCACCACGCTTGCCCTCATCGTGGGGCTGGTGGTGATCAACATCCTGCAGCCCGGCAACGGCATGAATGTCGATGCGCGGACGATCGATACCAAGTCGATCCAGATCTACACGACCAAGGTGGGCCAGGAGAGCACGGTCGAGTTTCTCATGCGCATCATTCCGAATACCGTGGTGGGAGCCTTCGCCGAAGGCGAAATCCTGCAGGTGCTGTTCGTTGCGATCCTGTTCGCCTTCGCACTCTCCATGCTGGGCCAGCGCGGCAAGCCTCTCCTCGAGCTGATCGATACGGTCTCGCACACGCTGTTCAACATCGTCGGGATCATCATGAAGGTCGCGCCGCTCGGCGCTTTCGGCGCGATGGCGTTCACGATAGGCAAATACGGCGTGGGCACGCTCGCCTCCCTCGGCAAGCTGATGGCCGCTTTCTATCTGACGTGCCTTCTCTTCATCTTCGGCGTGCTCGGCGGGATTGCCTGGATCACCGGCTTCAGCATCTGGAAATTCATCAAGTACATCAAGGAGGAGCTCCTGATCGTCCTCGGCACCTCATCCTCCGAATCGGTGCTCCCGCGCATGATCAACAAGATGGAGAACCTGGGCTGCAAGGAGTCGGTCGTAGGGCTGGTCATTCCGACTGGCTATTCGTTCAACCTCGATGGCACCTGCATCTATCTGACCATGGCCGCCATCTTCCTGGCGCAGGCCACCAACACCGAGCTCACAGTCTGGCAGCAGCTCGGGATCATCGCGGTCCTGCTATTGACCTCGAAGGGAGCGGCGGGGGTCACCGGCAGCGGGTTCATCGTGCTTGCGGCCACACTTTCCTCTGTCGGGCACATTCCAGTCGCGAGCATCGCCCTCATTCTCGGAGTCGACCGCTTCATGTCCGAGGCGCGCGCGCTCACGAACCTCGTCGGCAATGGGGTGGCCACCATCGTAGTCTCGAAATGGGAGGACGCGCTCGACGAGCGGCGGTTGCATAAACACCTCGACCGCGAAACGCAATTGGAAGCGGATGCACCGGAAAAGGCTCTGCCGGCCTAATCCCGGGCGTAGCCGATCAGGGGCTTTTTCTTTCGTCCGAGCAGGATGAGGATGGCGGCGATAATCCCGAGCACGAGCCAGACCGGCTGATCGAGAACGTAGCGCTTGACAATGCCTTGCCAGAACCACGGTCCGATGAGGCGCTCGACCACCGGCTGCAAAGCCGACAATGAGCTCTGGTGGATATTGGCCCAAGTGGCGCCGGTGGTGCTGATGGAAAGGCTCTGGTCGGCGACCCACTTGGTCCCATCATAGACCAGGAAGATGAAGGCCAGCGCGAGCAGCAGGAGCCCCACAAATCGAAGCACAAACCGGATCATGCCTTGCCGTTCGCCCCCGCTGAGAGCCGCACCGTCTGGCGCATCGATTACCCCTAACGTGCGTCGGGTTCAATCACGCAGACCCGGTGCATTGCCGCAGGTGCGAACCGGGCAGAACACAACGGGGTCGGCGTCGCCACTCCCTTGAGGCGCCGGTGTCCGTTCCGCTACCGTTGAGTCCTCCCGCCGTTCATGCGCGGGTTACAAGGGGGTTCGATGGGTTCCAAGGGCGACGGCACGCGGCCGACTTTTACCGACCAGGAAGCGCTGCTGTTTCACAGCCAGGGGCGGCCGGGCAAGCTCGAAGTGGTGGCAACGAAGCCGATGGCCACTCAACGCGACCTTTCTCTCGCGTATTCGCCTGGGGTGGCCGTCCCCGTGCTGGCCATTGCCGAGGACGAGAGCCGTGCCTTCGACTACACGACGAAAGGCAACTTTGTCGCGGTCATCACCAACGGCACTGCCATCCTTGGGCTTGGCAATCGCGGCGCGCTGGCGGCAAAACCGGTCATGGAGGGCAAGGCGGTACTGTTCAAGCGGTTCGCCGATATCGATTCCATCGATCTGGAAGTGTCCTCCGAAGATCCCGACGAAATTGTCGATTGCGTCAAATTGTTGGGTAAGAGCTGGGGTGGCATCAATCTGGAGGACATCCGGGCGCCGGAGTGCTTTGTGATCGAGCAGCGGCTGCGCGAGCTGCTCGACATTCCGGTATTCCACGACGACCAGCATGGCACCGCGATCATTGCCGCGGCCGGGCTGATCAATGCGCTTCACCTCACGGGACGGGATATCAAGAGCACGAGGCTTGTTTGCAACGGCGCAGGCGCGGCCGGCATCGCCTCTCTCGAGCTGCTCAAGGCGATCGGCTTCACCCCGGGCAACATCGTCCTCTGCGACACCAAAGGCGTGATCTACGAGGGCCGCACCGAGGGCATGAACCAATGGAAGTCGGCGCACGCCACGAACACTTCCGCTCGAACGCTGGCGCAAGCGGTGGCCGGCGCGGACGTATTCTTCGGGCTATCGGTCAAGGGCGCGATGAGCAAGGAGATGGTGAAGTCCATGGCGGACAAACCGATCATCTTCGCCATGGCCAACCCCGATCCCGAAATCAGCGTCGAGGAGGTCGCCGAGGTCCGCACTGACGCCATCATGGCGACCGGCCGGTCCGACTATCCGAATCAGATCAACAATGTGCTTGGCTTTCCCTACATCTTCCGCGGCGCCCTCGATGTGCGCGCCACGACCATCAACATGGAGATGAAGATTGCGGCCGCGCGCGCGCTTGCGGAGCTGGCACGCGAGGACGTGCCCGACGAGGTTGCTGCCGCTTATGGCACGCGGCCGAAATACGGTCGGGACTACATCATCCCGGTGCCGTTCGATCCGCGCCTGATCTCATTTGTGCCGCCCGCCATCGCCAAGGCGGCCATGGATACCGGCGTCGCGCGCCGCCCGATCGTCGACATGGAGGCCTACCGGGCACAGCTGCGCTCGCGCCGCGACCCCATCGCCGGGTTCTTGCAGCGGGTCTACGACCGGCTGCGCCGGCGCCCGCAGCGCGTGGTCTTCGCCGAAGGCGAGGAGGAGCAGGTGATCCGCGCGGCCATGAGCTTCGTCGTGCAGGGACTGGGAACGGCGCTCCTCGTGGGCCGGGAGGAGCGCGTGCGCGAGAGCGCCCGCCATCTCGGCGTCGAGCTGGGCAGCGGCATCGAGATCATCAATGCCCGATTGTCCAAACGCAACGCGGCCTATGCCGCTTATCTCTACGAGCGGCTCCAGCGCCGGGGCTTTCTCGCGCGCGATTGCCAGCGGCTGGTGAACCAGGACCGCAATCACTTTGCCTCCTGCATGGTGGCGCTCGGTGACGCGGACGCGATGGTGACCGGTGTCACGCGTAATTTCTCGGGCGCACTGTCCGATGTCAGCCGGTGCATCGATGCCAAGCCGGGCCATCGCGTCATGGGCATCTCGCTCGTGCTTGCGCGCGGGCGCGTGGTCCTGACCGCCGATACCGCGGTGACCGAAATGCCCAATGCCGAGAGCCTGGCCGATATCGCCGTCGAGGCGGCAGGCGTCGCCCGCAGATTTGGCTACGAGCCGCGGCTTGCGCTGCTTTCGTCCTCGACCTTCGGTAATCCGCCCGGGGAGCGCGTGGCATTGGTGCAGGGCGCGGTGCGCATTCTCGACCAGCGCCGGGTGGATTTCGAGTACGACGGCGACATGGCCGCCGACGTGGCCCTCAACATGGAGCTGCGCGAGGCATATCCCTTCTGCCGGCTGTCCGGGCCGGCCAATGTCCTGATCATGCCGACGTTTCATTCAGCCTCGATCTCGACCAAGCTGCTCCAGGAGATGGGCGGGGCGACGGTGATCGGTCCCATCCTGGTGGGGCTCGACCGTCCGGTGCAGATAGTCCCGCTCTCAGCGAATGATTCCCAGCTCGTCAACATGGCTGCGCTGGCGGCCTTCAATGTGAGCGGGTGAGAGGACGTCCATGACCAACATCGTCGAGAAGACAAAGCTCAAAGGCGTAATTGCCGCGATCGCGACCGCCGTTGATCCCGAGGGCACCCCTGATGGCGCCCGTTCTACGGACCTTGCGCGGTTTCTGCTCGCCCAGGGTTGCGACGGGCTCAATGTGCTCGGGACGACCGGCGAGGCGACGTCGTTCTCGCTCGAGCAGCGCAAGTCCGTGATGTCGGCCTATCAGGCGGCCAAGCTGCCGATGGACCAGCTCATGGTAGGCACCGGGGCCGCCGCACTGGCTGACGCCCTTGCCTTGACCCGCCATGCGGCCGAGCTTGGCTTTGCGGGAGCCCTTCTGCTGCCGCCGTTCTACTATAAAGGGGTACCGGACGATGGGCTCGCGGCCTACATAGAGGCGATCGTAAAGGCGACGGCGGCTGCGCCAATTCCGCTCTATCTTTACAACTTTCCGGCCCAGTCCGGACTGACGTGGCACATCGGCCTTATCAAGCGCCTGCTCGCAGAATTCGGCGAGAGAATTGCGGGCCTCAAGGACTCTTCGGGAGATATGGTCTACGCGCGCGAGGCCGCGCAGGTTTCGCACGGCTTTGATGTCTTTCCTTCGACGGAAGCGGTGCTGCTGGAAGCGCGTTCCGGTGTTTACGCCGGGTGCATATCCGCAACTGCGAATCTCAATGCTGACCTGTGCGGTCGGGCGTGGCGCGATGGCCACCCGCAGGCGCTCGAGGCGGCGGTGGCGATCCGCAGGTTGTTCGATGGCAAGCAGCTGGTGCCGGGCGTGAAGGCTTTGCTTGCCCACATCCACCAGAACCCGGTGTGGGCGCAGGTGCAGCCACCGCTTTGCCCCTGTTCCAGCGCGGAGCAAGCCGCGCTCGCGGCTTGTTACGACGGATTGCGCGAGCGCGCGGTCGGGACCTGCGCCAAGGCTGTCGCCTAGTTCAGAGGCATCGACCTGCGTTGACGCTCATAGCGGGGGTCACTATAAGCCCGCGAGCCCGCGCCATAAGGGTAACACGCCTCAACCATTACATCGATCCGGCGGGCGGCAGGCGTATTACACCGCGATCGAGCAAGAGCTGAACGCATGGCCAACACCAGTTCCGCCCGCAAGGCAACGCGCAAGATCGCGCGCCGGACCGAGATCAACAAGGCCCGCCGCTCCCGAATGCGCGGTTTTGTACGGCGAGTTGAGGAAGCGATCGACTCCGGCGATCGAAGCAAGGCAATGGCTGCGCTCAAGGAGGCCGAGCCTGTAATCATGCGCTCGGCGCAGAAAAACGTCGTTCATCGAAATGCGGCGAGCCGAAAAGTGTCGCGTCTCGCTCATCGGGTCGCCAAGCTCGGCAGCTAACCTGCTTCCTCCCCATTCATCGAAGTAGCCGTGCGCCTAGTGTGGCGGTTCAGAAGTCCGCTACATTCTTGCGGCGAGTCCGATTGCGGACTTCTGAACCAAAGCCACACTAGAATCAAAGGTTTGCTAGTGTCCTTCGATTCCGAAATTCGTAAATGAGCTTGCCGCACGACGAAACGAATTTCGGAATCAGGACACTAGGGGGGCCCGGGCGCGGAGATATACTTGGCGGCTTCTTCTGGGACGGACCGCGTGGCGAAGTCCACGCGTGGCAAAAATACTTTGAGGCAATGTCGGAGCCTATGGCTGAACTGCCACATCTGCGGCCCTGAACACCGGCTTTCGGCGGGGGTTACCCTGCATTTCCGATCACGGAAACGACTGTTTCCAGAATGGTTTACAGGGAAAGAGTCGCGAAGGACTTGGACAATGCAATGTTAGCTGTCGCATGCTCGGCGGTGGTTGTCACCTGGTGCTGACATCTCGGCACGCCGGCAGCAAATTAAATTTCCGCCGCGAACTCAACCGGTTGCGCAAGGAATCCGGGCAGAAGAATGTTTGCGTCCATGACCTCCGGCGAGAATCAGATTAGCTTGCCTCTTGCGTAGCGTTGCAGGGTGCGTGCTATTTTCAAGTCCCGCCGGGGTACCGGTGGCCTTCAGTAAAAAGTTCGCACTCGACCTCCTTTCCGTGGCGGCCTCGTCGGGTACGAGCATGCGTTTTGTCTTCGTGGCGTCACGCTTCGACTGAAACGACGGCGCGAAAAAGTTCGGAGTACTTGGAAGCGTCTGAATTGATAACCCTCGCGCCAAGGCGGCGGCGATG
>DASXIG010000152.1:0-11527 GCA_036498105.1 Xanthobacteraceae bacterium
AGCGTTATCCCGTGGTCATTTGAGCCGGCCGGCTTGCAGCCACGTAAAACAACTCGCTAAAAGGCCGGGGACGCGTGGACCCGGCGGAGCTTTTCCGACCGGGTTTTTTGTTGGGCAGAGGGAGAACCTTGATGTCCGCCAGGAGAAAGTATCGTCCCGAAACCGAGCTCGTGCATGCCGGAATCCTGCGCTCGCCCTTCGGGGAAACGTCGGAAGCGCTGTTTCTGACGCAAGGCTACGTTTACGACAGCTCCACCAGCGCGGAGAAACGCTTCAAGAACGAGGAGCCGGGTTATCAATATTCCCGCTTCTCCAATCCTACTGTCTCCATGTTCGAGCAGCGCATGGCCGCGCTCGAAGGTGCCGAGGCGGCGCGCGCGACCGCGACCGGGATGGCTGCCGTCACCACCGCGTTGATGGGGCAGGTGCGCGCTGGCGATCACATCGTTGCTTCGAGAGCGCTGTTCGGTTCCTGCCTCTACGTGGTGGAGGACCACCTGCCTCGCTATGGGGTGGCCTCGACGCTGGTCGATGGCACCGATCTCGAGCAATGGCGCAAGGCGGTGCGGCCCAACACCAAGACGTTCTTTCTGGAAACGCCGACCAACCCGGTGCTGGAAGTGATCGATATCAAGGCAGTCGCCGAAATCGCGCATGCCGCCGGCGCAACGCTCGTAGTGGATAATGTCTTCTCGACTCCGCTTTATCAGAGGCCGCTGGAGCTCGGTGCTGACTGCGTTGTCTATTCCGCCACCAAGCACATCGATGGTCAGGGACGCTGTCTCGGCGGCGTGATCTTGGGCTCCGAAAAGTTCATCGCCGATCACGTGCACACCCTCATTCGTCAGACCGGGCCTTCGCTTTCACCGTTCAATGCCTGGGTGTTGCTCAAGGGGCTGGAGACGCTTGCGGTGCGGGTCCGCCGGCAGACCGATACGGCGGCAACGCTTGCCGTGGCGCTGGTCGAGCACCCCAAGGTTTCGCGGCTGATCTATCCCGGACGTCCCGATCACCCGCAGGCGAGCGTCGCGCAACGGCAGATGCGCGGCGGCTCGACCCTGCTTGCCTTCGAGATCAAGGGCGGCAAAGCTGCCGCGTTTCGCTTTCAGGACGCGCTCAAGGTCGTGCGCATCAGCAACAATCTCGGCGACGCAAAAAGCCTGATCACGCACCCGGCAACCACGACTCATCAGCGGCTTACCCCCGCTGCCCGCGCCGCGCTTGGGATCACCGACGGCCTGGTGCGACTGTCATGCGGGCTCGAGCACCCCGACGACCTCGCCGAGGATGTGTTCGCCGCACTGGAAGCGGTATGAGGTTGTAAGGTCGATGCTATCGAGCAACATGCCCGCCGCCTGCCATGGCGGTCGGACGCAAGGCGGCCTCGGAGATCGCCATGCCCAGCGCTTTGGCGAGGCAAGCGTAGCTCCAGTCGTTCATGTGCACGCCGTCCGGCGATACGAACGAATCGAATCGCAGGTGATCCACCGAGTACCAGTGCTGCATCAGCTCGTAACGGTGAAACACCCCGACGTGCTCGGCTTTGGCGGTTGTGGAAATCAGCTTCACCATGGCCCGGCAGTTCGCCTTGGCGACGACGCGCGGCGCATATTGCGGGTCGATGAGCACGATGTCGGCCCCGCTCGCCCTCAGCCGGCGCAGGCCCTCGTGTAGCTCCGCTACATGCGGCGGCAACGCGCGGTCCCGCAGCACCGAGTTGGTGCCGACCTGCCAGAGCACGATATCAGGCTGCTCTGCAAGCACGTCCCGGTCGAGCCGCTTGAGCATGTCGGTGATTTCCTCCCCGTTCACGCCGCGGTTCAGGACCGTGAATTCATGTCCCGGGAAGCGCCGGCTCAGCTCCTGAGCCAGCCGATTGGGATAGGCGGCTGCCGACGAGCTTGCACCGGCACCGAAGGTGGAGGAGGAGCCGAGCGCAATGATCTTGATCGGCTTGCCGGCGGCCAGAAGCCTTGCGGTATGGGGAAGCGGAAAATCGAAGCGAGCCTGGTCCGGGGCAATGGTGCAGGCGGGAGCGGACGAAGCGTTGCTCGCTGACGATGGTGCGGCGAGCCCGGCGGGCCTCGCTATTTGGCCTGTCACCTGTGCTCGTGCCGGAAGTGCGGCCAATAAACCCGCTGTCGCGAGCGCGCCGCAAAACGCCGCGCGCCGCAAAACCCTCTGGTCGTGCATGATCTCCGTTTGTTCCCTGTTGGAAGTTCGTGATTTATTGAGCCGGCTTCTGTTCGTCCCCGCGCAGATGGGCTGCATCCAGGATCATGGCCGCCATCCCATGGGCGATGCAATCGTGAACTTGGGAGGCAAGGACATTGTCCTTGCCGGTGGCATAAAGGTCGAAGGCGCCGGTATCGGACCAGTATCGCATGAGCGAAAGCCGGTCGAACAAGGGCACCTCGCGCTGCTGGGCGACGGCTCGCATGGTATCGGCATAGGGGCCGAGCGCAACCACAAGATCGGTGCGGGGGCTGTATTGCATATTCATCAAGATGACGTCGATCCCGCTTTTTTGCAATACTTCAATGCCTTCGTCCAGTGCCGATCGAAACTCATCCGGGTCGATCCCCCGGATCGCATCGATGGTGCCGGTCTGCCACACGACCAGATCAGGCTTTTCATCCGCCGCAAGCTTTTCCATGCCCTTGGCCATGTCCTCTGCGGTCTGGCGGCTTCGGACGAGCGGTACGACTTTCACGGCCACGGCCGGGAGGCGGTGCCGGAGCACCGCTTCAAGCCGAGCCGGGTAGGCAGAAGCGGGGCCCTCCGGGCCCGCAAGGGCGGAAGAGCCCGTTCCCACGACTGCAATCGTCAGCTTGTGCTGCTCGTGCACGATCGCAGCGACCCGGCTTAAGTCGTTGTCCTTGGAGAGGAAATAGTCCGGAATATCGCAGCTGTAGCGCTCTGCCGCGGACGCGATGGGCATGGAGCAAAGAAGCGCAGCTAATATCCAGACCAGCATCCTCATGCCTCACCTCCCGCAAGATCCGCGTCCGGCGGCTTCTTCGGGCGCGAGGTGGGACTTCGTCCTTCTGCGCGTTTATACCATGTGAGCATGCCAGCGGCTGCAATCATTATGAGAATGCCTAATACGCTTGCAAGCACCTGCATCCAGAGCTCGGGGGACAGCTCGGTCATGGCAAAATGGGCGGCAAAGGAGAGAAATACCCCCAGGCAAAAGATTTCGAGCGAATGCTGGCCGCAGATGATCGCGGCCCGCAGCCAACGCGATGTGAGGCCCGGCCAGTCCCTCGGTACGAAATGGACAGTTAAGACCGCAAGGGCCAGAAAATGCGCAAATCGCAGCACGTCGAGATTGACCTTGTCGATGGGGTAGATCAATTCCTTGAGCCAGTGCGGCACGTAGCGGCCCATCGTCGGCAGGTACCAGCTCAGGGCGATCAGGAACGCGAAAACGAGGTAAGCCGAAGCGATGGCCAGAGTTACCCGCGATTCCAGTACTCTGGAAAGTCGTTGTGCCCCTCCCAGAGCGCACCAAGCGCCGAAGACGAACAGCAGTTGCCAGGCGAATGGATTGAAGAACCAGTGACCGCTCGGATAGCTGGGGAGATTCCAGTTGAACTGCCAGGTGAGGACATACAGGAGAACCGACGCTGCTAGCGCCAGGGTCGATTGACGCAGCAGCAGCCACAAGACCGGAGAGAACAACAGCAGCAGTACGATGTAGAGCGGCAGCACGTCCATATTGGCGGGCTTGAACTTGAGCAACAGCGCCTGGATGATCGTGACGTCGGGCTGCTTGAGGAAGTCCAGGATGTTGGTTTCCTCCGCATAGAGCGGGTTCTCGAACCGATTCGCGACGTAAATGATCTCCGCGAGATAGATGGCGAACAAGAACACATGTGCGACATAGATCTGCCAGGCTCGCCGCAAGATGTGCGCTCCCGCTATGACAAAGCCGCGCTCGCGCATTTCCCGGCCATACACGAATGCAGCGGTATAGCCCGATACGAATACGAAGATCTCAGTCGCGTCGCTGAAGCCGTAATTGCGGATGGTGATCCAGGCGACGAGGTTGGAGGGAATATGATCGAGAAAGATCAGCCAGAGCGCGAGCCCGCGAAACAGATCGAGCCTGAGATCGCGTCCGGCGGTGATCACAGGGGCATGCATTGCAGGGGGTCTTTCGTGACCGGCGCGGTATTCCGATTGCTTGGGGTTGCTTAGGCGCATAGCACGGTCAGAGGACGGAACCATGGGAACGGCCAAAGGATCTTATCGTGCCGTAACCCGGCAAATCGAGGTCAAGGTCGTACCACGGTTTCTTCCGGAGCGGTCTTCACCGGAAAACGGGTACTATTTCTGGGCCTATACGATCACGCTGACGAATATGGGCGGAGAAACCGTGCAGCTGAAGACACGGCATTGGCGTATCACAGACAGTCAAGGGCGTCTTCAGGAGGTGCGGGGGGCCGGCGTTGTGGGCGAAGAGCCGGTGCTTAAGCCGGGCCAGAATTTCGAGTATACCAGCGGCGTGCCGCTCCCCACGGCGTCTGGATTCATGACCGGGAGCTACGGAATGGTCACTGCCGCGGGCGAAGGTTTCGACATCGAGATCCCCGTTTTTTCGCTGGACCTGCCCCAGCGCAAGCGCACCATCAACTGACATGCGCCGCCAGGCCCGAATGGGCGTATGCGATATTCGGGGCATCGGCGCTCCCGGATGTCCCTGCGGTCAACCTGGGCTATGGGAGAATGGGCGCTCTCGCCTGCATCAAGAAGCCGTCTCCCGCACCTCGGCTGGGTCAAAGGTATAGGTGGAGTTGCAGAACTCGCACGTGACGACGATCTGGCCGTTTTCCACCATGTGATCACGGTCGTCCTGCGGAAAGCTTTGGAGCATCCGCTCCACCTTCTCGCGCGAGCAGGAGCAGCGGGCACGGAGGTCCCTGCTGCGAAAGACCCGCACTCCGCGTTCGTGAAAGAGGCGGTAGAGGAGTCGCTCGGCCGACAGGTCCGGATCCAGGAGCTCAACGTCCTGGACTGTAGCCACCAGCGAGCGGCCCTCGATCCAGGCCTCATCCTCGGGTAGTTCGCCAACGTCCATTCCCGGCGGCACATCCCCAGGATCCAAATCAGGCCGGTGCGACCGTTCGGGGGATTGCGGGAGAAACTGCAGCAGGAGGCCGCCGGCCCGCCAGCGATGCTTCGCGCCATTGCGATCGGCTCGAAGCTCTTCGGCGACGGCCAGGCGGACGCGCGTGGGGATTTGCTCCGAGCGCAGGAAATACTCGTGCGCTGCATGCTCGAGGTCGTTGCCTTCCAGCGCCACAATGCCCTGGTAGCGAGCGGTATCTGGACCCTGGTCGATGGTCATGGCGAGATGGCCATGACCGAGCATTGCACCCGGAGCTGCGGTTCCGGCGGCGATTGCGGCGGCAACGCGGGTAGCGTCGAAGCGCGCACAGGCGCGCACTTGGTCCGGAGTAGTGTAATCGACCACGAGCATCCGCACCGGACCGTCGCTCTGAGTCTGGAGGATGAAGCGGCCCTCGAATTTCAGGGTCGAGCCGAGCAGCACGGTCAGCACGATCGCTTCACCCAACAGCTTGGCAACCGGCACCGGATAGCGATGACGCGAAAGAATGCTGTCGATGGCCGGACCGAAGCGCACGAGCCGGCCTCGCAGGTCTAGCGCTTCCACCTGGAACGGCAGAATAGTGTCGTCGACGGACGTTGCCGCCGGCGCGCGCGTCGGAATGATGCGATGGGGTTCCGGCATACCGCCTCAATATAATAACGGGCGAGAAAAGCGACACCGCTCCGCAGTGCAATGGAACGGAACTCGTCGTTCAGCGCCCTCCAAAGCACCAGGCCAGAAGGCCTTTTTGAGCATGCACGCGGTTCTCGGCCTCGTCGAAAACGATCGACCGAGGTCCGTCGATCACCTCGTCGGTGACCTCCTCGCCGCGATGGGCGGGCAGACAGTGCATGAACACGGCGTCCGGCTTGGCATGCGCCATGAGCGCGGAATTCACCTGGTAAGGCTTGAGCAGATTGTGCCTGCGTTGCCCGTCCCGGTCGCCCATCGAAACCCAGGTGTCGGTCACGATGCAGTCTGCGCCCTTTACCCCTTCCTCCGGGTCGTTGCCGATCCAGATGGAGGCGCCGCACTGCTTGATCCACTCGAGCACCGGCTTCTTCGGGGCGAGTTCGGGAGGAGTAGCCACCCGCAGATGAAACTGGAAGCGTTCGGAGGCCTGCATCCAGGAGGTCAGCACGTTGTTGGCGGCCCCGCTCCAGGCCACGGTCTTGCCGCGAATGAGCCCGCGATGCTCCTCGAACGTCATCACATCCGCGAGCACCTGGCAGGGGTGCGAGTGCCGGGTGAGTCCATTTATGACGGGCACCGTAGCGTGGCGCGCCAAATCGAGCACCATGCCATGGTCGAGCTCGCGAATCATGATGGCATCCACGTAGCGCGAGAGCACGCGTGCCGTGTCGGCCATGGTTTCCCCGCGCCCGATTTGCATCTCCTGTCCCGTGAGCACGATGGTGCCGCCGCCGAGCTGGCGCATGGCGACATCGAAGGAGACGCGCGTGCGCGTCGAGGGCTTGTCGAAGATCATGGCCAGAGTTCTTCCCTCGAGCGTGGTGCTGCTCCGGCCCGGATGCTTCTTCATTGCCTGACCGGAGTTGAGAATCCCGCGCAGCTCCTGCGGCGAGACATCCACCAAATCGAGAAAATGCCGGATCGCGCTCGCGCTCATACCCGCGCCCCCGCCGCGGCTTGTTCGAGCGCTCGGGACATGCGCGCGCAGGCGCGGTCCAAACGCCGCACGCCCTCGGCCAATTCCTCGTCGGTCACGGTGAGCGGCGGCAGCAGCCGCACGACATTGTCGCCCGCTGCGACGGTGATCAATTTTTCCTCGCGCAATTCCTTTACGAGGTCGCCGCTCGGCACGACGGCGCGCAGCCCGACCAGCAGCCCCTCCCCGCGGACCTCCGCAACGATAGCCGGATAGCGGTCCTTGATCTCCGCGAGCTTCTGTTTGAGCAGGAGCGAGGCGCGGCGGACGCGATCGAGGAAGCCATCGGCGAGCATCACGTCGAGCACCGCATTCGCTGCCGCCATGGCTAGGGGATTACCGCCGAAGGTCGACCCATGCGTTCCAGTGGTCATGCCCTTGCCGGCTTCGCCGGTGGCGAGGCACGCGCCGAGCGGAAATCCGCCCCCGAGCGCCTTCGCGAGCGCCATCACGTCGGGCTCGACCCCGCAGCGCTGATAGGCGAACAGGTCGCCCGTCCTCCCCATGCCGCTCTGCACTTCGTCAAACAGCAGCAGCAATCCGCTTTCGTCGCAGAGCTGCCGGAGCGCGCGCAGGAACTCGGGCTGGACCACGCGTACTCCGCCTTCGCCCATGATCGGCTCGATCAAGATCGCTGCCGTGTGCGGCCCGATTGCACGTTTGGTTGCTTCCAGATCCGCGAACGGCATTTGATCGAATCCTTCGACCACCGGACCGAAGCCGTCGAGATACTTCTTCTGTCCGCCGGCTGCGAGCGTGGCCAGGGTGCGTCCGTGGAAGGCGCCGTCGAACGTTATGATGCGATACCGCTCCGGCCTCCCGCAGGCCGACTGATATTTGCGCGCGGTCTTTATCGCGCATTCCATCGCTTCGGCACCCGAATTGCAGAAAAAAACGAGGTCGGCGAAGCTTGCCGCACACAGCCGTTCGGCGACCCGCTCGGCTTCCGGGATGCGGTACAGATTCGAGACGTGCCAAACTTTCTTCGCCTGTGCGACGATAGCGTCGACAAGATGCGGGTGCGCATGGCCGAGCGCATTGACGGCCACGCCCGAAGTAAAGTCGAGATAACGCTCGCCGTTCGCCGTCACGAGCCAAGCGCCCTCGCCGCGCTCGAACGCGAGATCGACACGCGCATAGGTCGGGAGCAGGTGCGAACCGTTATCGTAACTCATCGCAAGGCCGACAAGCGTCTCAAATGAAATGTGCCGCCTCTCCAGGGCGGCACTGCTGGGTATTTTAGTGGCATGCAATCCGCTGTCAACACTGCGCAGCCCGGATCATGCCTGGATCACCCGCAGGAATCGCGGGGATGACAGCCCATGCAAATAGGTGTGGATGCCGGCGCCATTGGCGGCGGAACATGTGGAAGCAGGAGGGCGGACTCTTGCGCCCGACTCTCGCCATATTATAGTTCTCGACTGTCGAATACGACTATCCGTGCGGCGGACCAGTCAGCGTAAATCGGTAGCGGAGTATGCGTCGGGCAACAATCGTTGCCCAGACCCGTAGTGGGATTCTGCTTAGCAGTTCGCCGCGGCGACCACTGCCGAGGAAGATGAGGCATGAGCTGGAATGACGAGCGCGTCGAGACGCTGAAGAAGCTTTGGGCCGAAGGGCTGTCGGCGAGTCAAATTGCCACACGGCTCGGAGGCGTCACCCGCAACGCAGTGATCGGCAAGGTCCACCGCCTTGGACTCGCGGGTCGTGCCAAGCCCGCAGCTGCTGCGGCGGCATCGCGCCCCCGCAAGCCGCGCAGCGCGTCGCCGACGTTGCGCGTCGCGCGCACGGCGGTGCGCGGCAACACCGCGCTGGCGCAAGCCTATGAGCTCGAGCTCGAGCCGGAGCCCGAGTTGCTCGACAACGTCATCCCGCTTGGGCAGCGCCGAACTCTGCTTGAGCTCACCGAAGAGACCTGCCGCTGGCCCATCGGCGATCCTGGCAGCCCCGACTTCTTCTTCTGCGGAGGATCGATCGTCGCCAGTCTTCCCTATTGCGCCTATCACGCGCGCCTCGCGTACCAGCCTCCCAACCTGCGCAGAGATCGTCGCCCGATACGCGGCTAGCTTGGAGCGACTCCAGCGCGTCCCGGCGAAGTTGGATCACTGGTAGTGGCAAACTCGGTCTGCTCCCTCCCCACGCAATCGGGGCTTGCCCCGATTGCGCATCATAGTGCGCAAGTCGGGCAGGCCCGACTTGCGGTGGGGGAGGGCAGGGAGGGGGTCGCGAGTTGCTGATGGTGGCGCGTCAAACTCAGGACCCCCACCCCCCAACCCCTCCCCACAAGGGGGAGGGGAGCGCACCGCGTGTGCTGCACGTTTGCGCGTCAACACCAGCGGAACGCGCTGTAGTGCGTCGAATTTGAAGTTCCTATCAGTCTTGCCGCAAGCTTGGTTAGGAACTTCCACTCAAATCATAAAGTTGCCAGTGTCCCTTATGATTCCGAAGTTCGCATCAGAGGTGCCGTTAGCGCGTGCGAACTTCGGAATCAGGATACTGCCGCAGCGCATCGTTGCAACTGCCCATTGCCGGTGTCATGTAGGGGCGGGTTTTGAGACCCGCGACTGCGGACACACGAGATGGACAAGATCGTAAAGGTCAACCACAAGCCGAAAGCACGACCCGCCGCCCCGTCAGGAAGCGCAGGGCTCGCGCGCCCGCCGCGCGCTGAAGCCGAGGCCGCGGTGCGCACACTTATTCGGTGGGCTGGGGATGATCCAGACCGCGAGGGACTGATCGGAACGCCCGCGCGCGTGGTGCGCGCCTACGAGGAATGGTTCTCGGGTAATTTCGAGAATCCCCACGAATACCTGCAGCGGACTTTCGAGGAGATCGCCGGTTATGACGAGATCGTGCTCCTGCGCGATATTCGCTTCGAATCCCATTGCGAGCACCACATCGCGCCGATCATTGGCCGGGTGCATATCGGCTATCTTCCGCGCGCGCGCGTGATCGGAATCTCCAAGCTCGTGCGCCTGGTGGATGTCTACGCCAAGCGCCTTCAGGTTCAGGAGAAAATGACTGCGGAGATCGCCAAATGCCTCAACTCCGTGCTCAAGCCGTCCGGAGTAGGCGTTGTGGTGGAGGGCGCGCACGAATGCATGACCACCAGAGGCGTCCACAAGCCGGAAGTCACGATGGTGACCAGCTGCATGCTGGGATCGTTCCGGACGCGCGCGGAGACTCGCCACGAGTTTCTGTCGGCAATCAATCTGAGAGGTGTTGCGCGCACGGGCGGCATTGATTGAGAGATCTGCCGAGGTGCCGTCTTGACACACTTCGACTCATAGTCATGCTTCTGAATACTGACCAATCAACGGACCCGATCTGAGTAACTATGCTCTTTTTCTATTAACTCTGCCATTTGACTTGTCGGCGCGTCCGGCCTATTTGCATGGCGCTGCAAACAAAGATCGGATCACCTATCGATCTTGATTCCCGCAGGCAATGCTTGAATTGGAGAGAACATGGCAAAGAGAGCTTCAAAACGCCGACAATGGACCAAAGACGATATTCGAGAGCTGAAGGCAAGCGCTCGTCAGAAGACACCGGCCGGAAAGATTGCTCGCTCGCTCAAGCGCACCGAGGGCGCAACCAGACAAAAGGCGTTCAGCTTGGGCATCTCACTGGATTCGCGCGGCTAGATCGCGTCCCGCACAAGTCGCAATCGGTTTTGCGATGTAGGGGCCGGTTTGAAACCCGCCCCTACATGCGTAAAGCAAGATCCGTGGTATCGCCCTTGCGCCGCGCTTCGGGAATGGGACGAGCCTCGACCAGATAATACACCGTCTCGGCGATATTTGTGGAGTGATCGCCGATCCGCTCGATGTTCTTGGCGCAGAACATCAGATGGATGCAGGACGTGATATTACGCGGGTCTTCCAGCATGTAGGTCAGAAGCTCGCGGAATATGGAAATGCAGAGCGCGTCGATCGCCTCGTCGCCTTTCCATACTGCAAGCGCTTTTTCGAGATCGTGCCCCGCATAGCTGTCGAGCACCTGCTTGAGCTGCGCAAGCACGACGCCGCCCATGTGCTGCACGCCGCGGATCACGCTCGCTGAGTGCAGCCCTCCTTCCAGCAGCATCGCGCGCTTGGCGATGTTCTTGGCGAGATCCCCGATCCGTTCGAGGTCGTTGCTCAGCCGCAAGGCGCCGACGAGCTCGCGTAGATCGACCGCCATCGGCTGCCGGCGCGCAATCGTCAATACTGCCTTGTCCTCGATCTCGCGCTGAAGCGCATCGATCCGGTTGTCGGCCGCGATGATCCGCAATCCGCGCTCGTGGTCCTGGCGTTCCAGCACCTGGAGCGAGTCCATGATCTGCTTCTCGGCCAGACCGCCCATCTCGGCGGTCAAGTTTGCCAGCTCGTGCAGCTCGACGCTGAACGCCTTGGCCGTATGGTCGCTGAGAGCCACGCGTCTGGTTCTCCTCCAAAGCGATCGTGCGGCTGGTGCCGCTTCCGAACTTCGTGATCCGTGCGGCACCTTGTGACACGAACTCTGAAGATCTTTCAACCAATTTGCAACTTGCAATCTCTAGACATTGAAACGCGACTCAGGCATAAACGGATATCCTTCAGAACTGTGTCCAAGCCCGGGCGGAAAACCGCGCCGGGCTTTTGCATTGCCCCGGCCCGAACAACCTCAGTGATCACCAATGCTTGTCATTCCGGCCCAGCAAGCCCGGCGGGGGCAAATTTCTACAGGTTGTCGCGGAGCTGTAACGGCAGATGAACAGTAAA